>CAZUSI010000035.1:0-16192 GCA_964623395.1 uncultured bacterium
AAATACTTTTTTCATTTTACCTCCTTAAATTTAACAAATATATTATAAAGGAAAAATAAAATAAATTACAAGGACTTGACAAATTTTAAAATTTCAAGTATTATTTAAATTATGCATTGCGTAAATTTAATGCGTAATTTTTCCTTTCTCCCGGGGAAAGAGGGGCATGGGTGTAAAAAGTTAAGGTTTTCTTACTTTTCCCCATGCCCTCTTTTTTAATAAAAAGGAGGTTTTTTTATGATAAATTTTTTATTTCTTTTTATAATGTTCACGGGGAATGAAATTTTAAAAAGGGTTGAAGATACATATAATGCTCCAAGTGACAGAGTTTCTGAAATAAAAATGCTACTTTTGGAATCGGATGGTTCTAAAAAAGAAAGGGAAATGAAAATATGGATGAAGGGAAAATATAAAAAGTTGTTTGTGTTTAAAAATCCTGCTGAAGTAAAAGGCGTTGGGTTCCTTGTTCTTTCTGATGAAGAATTATATCTTTATCTTCCTGCTTTTAAAAAAATAAGGAGAATTGCTTCATCCTTGAAGAATGAATCCTTTATGGGAACAGATTTTTCGTATAATGACCTTGCAAAAAGTGAATTTACAAAGAATTATAATGCTGAAATAAAAAATGAAAATGAAAAAGAGTACATTCTTGAACTTTTTCCAAAACCTGAATCTGATGTAGAATATTCAAAACTTATAATGTTTGTAAATAAAGAAATTTTCCTTCCTGATTCTGTTAAATTTTTTGATAAAGGAAAAAATCTTTTCAAAATAATGAGAAATAAAAAATTTAATAAAATAAAAGATTATTGGGTAATTGGTGAAATTGAAATGGAAAATGTTAAAGATAAACATAAAACAATTATGATAACTTTAAAAGAAGATTTAGATACAGGGCTTTCGGATGAAATATTTACTCAAAGAAATTTAAAAAGGGCTGAATAGGAGGAAATTATGAAAAAAATTTTTTCACTTTTTATTTTAACAGGATTCCTCTATTCTTTTGAAATAAATGGTGAAGGAAATATAAACAATTTTTATTTTATAAAGGATAGCGTAAAACTTGTTCCCTATAATTTTCATGAACTTCAATTGAATATTAAAAATGGAAGCGAAAAATACGAATTTTATTCCTCTTTTGTTTTAAGAGCTTTTGAAGAAAAAGGGACAAATTTAGAAAAACTTTCACTTCCATCTTTTAAATTGAGGACTCACTTATGGGAGTATTATTTGAGCATTTATGATTTTCTATTTAAAAATCTTGATCTTAAAGTTGGAAAGCAAAGAATTGCGTGGGGAAAAGCAGATAAGTTAAATTTAACTGATGTTTTAAATCCCTTTGATTTTCAAAATCCCTTTGATTTTGGTAAAAAATATCCATCTTTTTCTTTTCTTTTTGATGTCTATTTACCAAAAGAAACAAATTTTGAAGTTGCATTTCTTCCAAATTTTTCTCCACCGCTTTTCCCTGAGAATTTCAATTTTTTTGAAATCTTAAATTTTTATTCTCCTCTTTTAAAAAATGTAAAAGATACAATAATTTATCCTGAAAATAAAAATTTTAAAAATTCAATGTATGCCTTTAAGATAAATAGTAAAATTTTAAAATTTGATTTTTCTCTTTCCTATTTTTATGGTTTTGATAATTTACCAATTTTTAAAAATTTGATAATAGAAAATGATACAATTAAAAAAATTGAATATTTCTTTCCAAAAATGCATATGGCAGGTTTTGATTTTTCAGGTGAATTAAAGGGGATTGGAATTTGGGGAGAATTTGGCTATTTTATACCAAGGGACACCGTTATATTTTCTTTATTTCCTTCCACACCTGATACCCTCTTATCCTCTCCATATCTTAAATATGTAATTGGCTTTGATTACAATTTTAAAAATGGACCATATATAAATTTTCAATTCAATCATGGTTTTTTATTTGAAAGATATTCTCCTTCAATTCCAAATACCCTTCACGATTATTATGTTTTAAGGATTGAAAAAAAATTTTTAAGGGAGAAAATTAAATTTGGCTTGTCAGGAATTGGTGAGGTTTTAAACTTTAAAAAATTAAAGAATAATTATGGTTATTCCATAATTCCTGAATTTTTATATAAAATTCATGATAATTTGGAAATGAAAATTGGTTTAATAAATATTAGTGGGAAAGGCAAAACTCTATTCAATTCTTTTAAAGATTTAGACCAATTTTATTTAAATTTAAAAGTGAGTTTTTAAAATGAAGAGAATAATTAAAAAATATTCAAATAGGAAACTTTATGATACAGAAGCATCAAAAATGATTGTTCTTTCAGAACTTGCAAACTATATAAAAGAAGGAATTGATTTTCAAGTAATTGACAATGAAACTGGAGATGATATTACAGATTTAACACTTGTTCAAATTTTGATGGAGATTGTTAAGGATAGAAAAGAATTTTCATCTGCTCCTTATATATTAAAAGAACTTATAAAATCCGGTAAATCAACAGTTATTGAATTTATAAAAAATTCTCTACTTGCTTCAATAGAGGCAATTTCTTTAACTGAAAAAAAGGCAAAGGAGATTGTTAGAAATCTTATAGATAAAAAGAAAATAAGTGAAAAGGAAGGAGAGGAATTAAAAAATTTACTGATAGAGGCAGCAAGAGAAAGGGAAAAAATGCTTGAAGAAAAAATAAGAAGTATTCTTGATGATGTGTTAAATAAAATTGGAATTACAACAAAAGAAGAGCTTGAAAAACATTTAAAGGAAAACATTAGAAAACTCCTTTTTGAAATGGGAATTTCAGAAGAAATGATAAAAGGTTTTGAAGAAGTGAAGAAGGATTTAAAGGATATAAAAAATTCAATAAATGAGATATTGAAAAAACTTAAATGATGAAAAAATTTTTGGATTTTTTATTTAAAATAAAAATTTTTTATATTTCTTCCATTCTTTTAGTTTCTTTTTTCCTATCCTTTGGAATTTTTAAATTAAAAATTCAAGGGGATATATTTAAAGCACTTCCTCAATCAGACCCTTATGTAAAACTATTTGATAAAATAGGTGAAGAATTTAATGGAAATATGATAGGAATGGTTATTTTAGAAGGAAAACCTGACATATTTAATGAAAAGACCTTTAGAAAAATTAATGAACTTACAGAGACATATAAAAAAATAAATGGTGTTTCAAGCTGTTTGAGTTTGACTGATATGATGGATATAAGAAAAACTGAAGAGGGAATAGAAATAACAAAACTACTCCCTTCAAACTATATTCCAAAAAATAAAAGAGAATTTGATAGTTTAAGAAGTTATATAATGTCAAAAAAAAGATTTAAAGGTGTAATAGTTTCAGAAAATGGAAAATATGCATCAATTATTATAAGATTTTCACAAAAGGAAGATAGAGAAAAGGTTGCAAGAGAAATTAAAAAAATAACCGAAATTAAAAAAGGAGATTTTAAAGTTTATTACAGTGGCTTTCCATTTACAATAATTTCTGTAAGTGAAACAATAAGAAAAGAAATTTTAAAATTAATTCCTTTTGCCTTTTTAATTCTTTTTTTAATTTTATTTTTAAGTTTTGGTGATTTAAGGGCAGTTTTTCTTATATTTATTCCCCCATTACTTTCTATTTTATGGATACTTGGAATTATGGGTTTTTTGAATATTCCCTTATCAATAATCTCAAATATTCTTCCTGTTGTAATTCTCGTTGTAGGTAGTGCTTATGGAATACATCTTTTAAATAGTTCTCTTAAATATGAAAAAAATGTTAAAGAAGGAGTTAATGAAGTATGGATACCAATATTTATGGCGGGAATTACAACATTTGCAGGTTTTTTATCCCTCATATTCACACAATTGGATGTTATAAGAAAATTTGGAATTTTTACCTCAATTGGCATTTTATTTTCCCTATTTTTTACACTTACTTTCCTTCCAATTCTACTTTCTTTTATTAAAATCAAAAAAATAAAAGAAGAAATTGATTTTCCACCAATTCCATTTATGAAAAGAATTTCTTATATTGCAATAAAGGATAAATTTTTAACAATTTCAATTAGTTCATTAATTTTTTTGATTAGTTTAATATTCATTTTTAAAATAAAAAGGGAAGTAAATATGATTTCTTATTTTCCAAAAAATGACCCTATAAGAATAGTAACAGAACTTGTTATGAAGGAATTTGGTGGTAGTATGCCCTCTTATATACTTTTTGAAATAGAAGATTTTAAAAATCCATGTGTTTTAAAAGTAATAAAATATGTTGAAGATGAAATTGAGAAATTTCCATATTTAAAACATCCTCAATCAATTTCTGATTTTATTTGTGAGATGAATGAACTTTTAACAGGTTTTAGTTCAATACCGGATTCAAAGGAAAAAGTTGAAAATCTTTATTTTTTAATTGATGGAAAACCCGAAGTTGAAATTATGGTTTCAAAAGATTATAAAAAAGCATTGATCCAAATGGTATCAGGAATTGGTGAAACAAAAATAGATAGGGAAATTTCTTCAAAAATTGAAGAAATATTAAAGAAAATAAATAAAAAGTATTTAATTATTGATATTGATTCTTTACCGAATGAATTTAAAGAGAAAATTATTAATGATTATGTTGATTTTTATGTAAAAATTATAAAAAATTCAATAAATTCAAATGATATTCCAAAAATAAAGAATGTTCTTCTATCCTTTTTTAAAGAGAATTTGTATGAGAATAAGAAAAAAGAAATTGCCTTTAAAGAACTTGATAAATATTTTGGAAGTGAAGAAGCAATTTTTAAAATAAAAGATGAGAAAAAGAAAAAATTAATTATAAATGAACTTATTAACTCTTCAAAAATTGATGATGTTCTTCATAAATATTTTAAAAATTCAAATGAAGAAGATGTTGAATTTTTAAAGGAAGAAATAAAGGAGATAATTTATGAGGCAAAAAGAAAGGGATTTGTTGAAGAATTCGTTAAGAATTTTGAGGATAAAGAAAAATTGAAAAACTATCTCTATGAATTTACAGGAAAAAAAATCATAGTTCCTTATAATGATAATTTAAATTGTGGTAAAATTTTAGAAATAAAAATTTCTCATTCAGGAGTCCCTCTAATATATACAAGAATTGATGAAAATCTCTTAAGAAGTCAAATTCAAAGTTTATTAATGGTTATAATTTTAGTTTTTATTTTTGTAGCAATTGAATGGAAATCAATAATAGGTGGTATTCTTTCAATGATTCCAATTTTATTCACAACCATTTTTTATTTTGGAATACTGGGATTTTCAAATATTCCCCTTGATACTGCAAATGTTTTAATAGCACCAATTATTATTGGAATAGGTATTGATTATACAATTCATGTTTTATCTAAAATTAAAAGAGAAATTAAACTTTTAGAATATAAAAAAGCATTTGAAAAAATGTTTTTAGAAACAGGAAAAGCAGTTATAGTAAATGCACTTTCAGTTGCATTTGGTTTTCTTGTTTTAATATTTGGGAATTTTCTACCTATAAAAAGGTTTGGCATTTTAATATTTATCACAATGCTAATTTCATCCATTTCAGCACTATTTTTATTACCAAAACTTCTCTTTTTAATAAACCCAAAATTTATTAAAAAATAGTTGACAAGAGTTTTTTTTTATGTTATAATTAAAATTCAGAATTAAAGGGGAGGTGTTTTATGATTAAATTTATAACTTTAATAATTATAGGGCAGGCAATAATTATTCCGCAGAAAAAGGCAGAGGTCTGGAACTGTATCACAAATTACGGATGTTTGGGTGGCGAAGGCAGTGTCGAACATTATGGACTTAGCTGGCCTGGCAGTAATTCCTTTAACAATTATTACTTATGGAATTCTTATTTTGCAATTGGAGTTAAAGAAAATAATTCATATTATGTTACAAGACATGATTATCCTGGGGGAGAATGGGGATATGGGAAATTAATATATCAAGGTCCAGGAGTTTCAGAGGAAGATATTATTATATCATGGCACGATTCATTAACAAATACACGCAATGCAGTAGGAAGGCGTCTTGGAATCACTGTTATATGCAAATCCTATACTTGGTCCTATGAGCCATGGAATGATTTTATTGCTTATGAATTTTTTGTTATATGGAATAAAGATCAGTGTGATATTCCAAATGTAGGAGATACTTTAAACGATTTATTTCTTGGGATTTTATATGATTGTGATATTTCCGGTATGGCTCAATCTGATCCACATATAGATGACCTTCCATTTTTTGATGGATATGTTGCTGGTGAATGGGATACTCTTGGTTATCCTTATGACTCAATAACATTATTACCTGACTCATTTTTAAATACTCCTGATGGAATTTATGACCAGTATATTGTTTATGGAGACGATTCTCTTGAACATACAATTCATGGAGATACATTAATTTTGCCAAGAAATTTAAGTTATATGTGGGATGGAGATAATCCAGCAACTCCTGGAAATGATACAGGAGAAAATGGATGGAGTGCAGGATATGTTGGCGCTGCACTTTTATATGCTTCCCTTTCACCTGCTGATAGTATATGGATTGATTCTTATGGTGATACATGCAGAATAGTAAGAGTATGGGCTCATAGAGTGTGGGATTGGTATAATGACCCTCAAACAGATGAAGAGTTTTATAATCGTATGGCAGGTATTCCAAATAGATTTGACTATTTACCACAAAATGTTAATGATTATAGATTTTTAATTTCTTCTGGTCCTTTTAATATTGCTGATGGTGAAACATTAAAATTTGTATTTGTTGCAGCAATTGGTCAAGGATTAAATGGTGGAAATGATTCAGTTTATGGAAGGAATTGGATAAGAGGATTAAGACAAACAATTGATTATGCATTAACTGCCTATTATGCAGGTTCAGAGATAAGCGATCCATATCATCCATCAGGACCTGATGAAGATATCCACTGGAAAATTTTATCAATTTCTGAAAAAGGTTATAAAAAAATTTCCTTAAAAATACCAACAATTTTAAATTCTTCATATATTTTGAAAACAAAAGAACCTTTAAAAATTGAAATTTATAATCCATCAGGAAGGAAAATAAAAGAATTATTTGTTAAAGGAAAAATGATGCCCTTTAAAAATTTAAAGGGAGGAATTTATTTTATAAAAATTAACGATAAGGAATTAAAGAAAATAATTGTTTTGCGTTAAAATTTAATTAACTTAAAAACTTTATTTTTATATTTTACAAAATAAATATTTGATGGCAAATTTTTTAAAATTTGTTCCTTTTCAATTTTTTTAAAAATTCTTCCTTCTATATCATAGAGAAAGGTTTCAAAATTTAAATTTTTCCACAAAATATTTTTTCTAAATGCAAAATCTTCATTATTTTTAAATTCATTCTCTTCAATTTCATTTCCGCTTGGATTTTTCTTATAATAGATTTCCCAATTTGCATCTCTATTATCAGTCCATATAATATGAACCTTTGTTCCTGATGCAAATAAAAATGAATTTTGAGAAGTATTTGGATTATCTGTTAAGCGAATATCTTGTCCCCATGTATTTCCTCCATCAATAGAATTTTTATAATAAATTTCCTTATTTCCATCTCTTGAATCAGTCCATGTAACATGAACATTTAAACCAGAAACAAATATACAAGGATAAAAGGATTCCTGAGGATTATTTGTTAATCTTAAATCATTTCCCCATGTATTTCCACCATCGTTTGATTTTTTATAATAGATTTCATAATTTCCGTCTCTATCATCAACCCATACAATATAAATATTTGAAGAAAAACCATAAATAGAAGGATATAATGAATTATAGGGATTTGAAGTTAACCTTAAATCACTACTCCATGTATTTCCTCCATCATTTGATCTTTTATAATAAATTTCCCAATTTCCATCTCTATTATCCTGCCATACAACATGAATATTTGAACCATAACTCCATATAGATGGATTTGTAGAAGTATTTGGATTATTTGTTAATCTTAAATCATTTCCCCATGTATTTCCACCATCGTTTGATTTTTTATAATAGATTTCTGCATTTCCATCCCTTTCATCAACCCATACAATATAAATATTTGAAGAAGAAACGGAAATACAGGGAGAATAGGAATAAGATGGATTATTTGTTAATCTTTTATCAATTGACCATGAATTACCTCCATTAGATGAATTTTTATAATAGATTTCCCAGTTTCCATCTCTTGTATCAAGCCATACTAAATGAATGTTGGAACCAAAGCCAGAAATTGAAGGTTCCATTGAAAGATTAGGGTCATTTGTTAAACGAGTATCCTGACTCCATGTATTTCCTGCATCCAAGGAACGCTTATAATAAATTTCCCAATTTCCATCTCTATTTTCTTCCCACACTATATGTAATGTATCACCACTTACAAAAATTGCTCTTTGATTATTTACAGGTAATCTTGAAGAATTTGGGTCATTTGTTAATCTTATATCAGGTCCCCATTGTGTTAATAAAAAGGCAAATAAGAATTTCATAAAACCTCCTTTATTTTTCCTTTTTTTGTAAAAATTATAAAGATTTTTACATTTTCAATTCCAAAATAATTTTTAACTGCTTCTTTATAAATTTTTAACCTCTTTATTTCTTCTTCAGTAATTTTTTCTTCTGTTTTATAATCATAAATTTCTGCACAATTTTCTTTTATTATTAACCTGTCTATTCTCCCATTTTTAATCTCTCCATTTTCCTTATAAATGAATTCAAATTCTGAAAAGGAATTTTCTTTTGGTAAAACTATGTTCTCAAAAATTTTACTCTCCTTTAATTTTTCAATATGATAATTTATTTCCTTTAAAAATTCTTCTCTTATCTTTTTCTCTAATCCTTTTTCAAATAATAAATTTTTTATAAAGATTTCCAAATTTTCTTCCTTTAAAATTCCCTTTGAAAAAGCATCAAGAATTCTGTGTATTATTTCACCAAAAATTGTTGAATAATAATTATTTAAGGAAAAATAAGGCACTTTTTCAGGTAAATATATTTTTCTTTCAAAATCAATCCTTTCTCTTTTAATTTTTTCTTCTTCTTCAGGTTTACTCTCTTCAATATCCTCTACTTTTAAAATTTTCAAATTTTCAAATTTTTGAGAAGTCTCATAATTATTTCCTAATTTTTTTATATCTGCATTACAAAGAAGATATTGAAAGGCATTTTTATTGGATGAAGGTTTATCTTTAAAATTAAATTGGCCCGAAATAATTAATCCATCCCTTGCCCTTGTTAATGCCACATACAAAATCCTCTTATTTTCTTCCTCTAATTCTTTATAAAATTCTTTATAAAACTCAAACTCTTTTTTCTCTCTGGGATATATTTTAAATCTATATCCACTTTCATCTTCTAAAAATGCAAAAACATCCCTACTTTCTGCTTTAATTTCATCACATTCAGGAATTATTACGATTGGAAATTCAAGTCCTTTTGATTTATGAATTGTAAGTATTCTAACAGCATTCATTTCTTCTGAAAATATGTTTGCTTTTCCTTCACTTTCAATTTTCCTTCTCTTTCTTATATAAGATACAATTTCAGATAGGTTCCCACCTTTTCTTTCAATTTCAAAGATTATTTTAAAAAACTTAAAAACATTTTTTACCTTTTGAATATCATTACCAATATATTTAAAAAATTCCTTTTTTATTAAATAATCCATAAGTGAAAATATTAAACCCTTATTATTTATTTCTTTTTTCAATTCCTCAATCTCTTTCTTTAAATTTTTATCAATTCCCTTCCATAAATCTTTATCTTTAATTAAAAATTTGAATATTTCATTGTCTTTTAAAGAAAACAAAGGACTTTTTAAAATTAAATAAAGACCAAGATTATAATTTGGCTCAAAAAGGAATTCAACAAATTTTGAAAGTAATTCAATTTCCGGTTCTTTCCAAAAACCTATTCCCCCAATCACACAATAGGGGATCTTTTCTTCTCTGAATATTTTTTCATAAAGAGAAAGATTTGTCCTTTTTCTTAAAAGAATAGCAATATCTCTATATTCGCATTTTTTCTTTTTTTCAGTTTCCCTTTCAAAAACAATTTCCTTTCCTATAAGATTTTTTATTCTCTTTGCAATTGCCCTTATTTCCCTTTCTTTTTCATTTTTCTCATTTATTATAATTTCCACAAAACCAATTTCCTCATTTTTTCTTTTCTTTAAAAAGGGACGATAATTTTTTTCATTTGAAAATATTTTATTTACAAAATCTATTATACTCCTTAAACTTCTGTAATTTTCTTCTAAAATTTCCTCCTTTGCCTTTTCACCAAGCCATATCAAAATATCTTTTTTTGCACCTTCAAAAGTTTTTACATTTGCATTTCTGAACATATATATTGATTGCATTGGATCACCAACTATAAATAAACTTGCCTTTTCACCTTTTTCAAATTTTGCTCCCATTCCACTTCTCCACTCCTCTATAAGTTTTTTTATTATTCTCCATTGTAAAAAGTTTGTATCCTGAAATTCATCAATTAAAATATGATTTGTTTTTTCATCAAATGCTTCAAGAACATTATAGATTTCATCAACTTCTCCTTCATTTAAAATCCTATAAGCATAGAATTCAATATCAGCAAAATCAACTTTTGCTTCATAAGATTTTATTTTAAAATAATAATCAAGGATTTCTTTAAAGAAATGGAAAATATAAAAAGTAAAGAAGGAATAAACGAAAGAATGAAATCCCAGATTTGATTTTTCACCTGATTTTCCCAATTTTTTTGAAATTTTAAAAATTTCATTCATATCTTTATTTTCATATTTGGAAAAATCTTCAAAATCCTTAGGGATAAATTCTTTTATTTCTTCTTCTTCAATAATTTTATAAAAAATATTATCAATTAAAGGCCTTTTTCTTAATAATGTTTTTAAAAATTCCAAAACTCTTTCCCATTTATAAAATGCAAATACTTTTAAAATCTCTTCATATTCCTCTTTTCTTTTAAATATTTTTTCAATTATGAATTCATCAATTTTCTCATCAAAATAAATTTCTGCTGATGATTCATCAAGAATCTCAAAGCCAAAAGGAATTCCTATCTCATTTGCAAACCTTTTTAAAAAAGTATTGCAAAAAGAATGTATTGTTGAGATTCTCAACATCATAAATTCCTCTTCATATTTTTTATAAATTTCAGGATAATATTTTTTTGCCATTTGAATTACTCTCATCTTCATTTCACCTGCTGCTTTTTCAGTAAAGGTTATTGCAAGTATTTTAAGGGGGTTAATCCCTTCTTTTTTTATTATTTCTAAAAATCTTTTTGAAAGAAAATATGTTTTTCCAGAACCAGCAGGAGCAGAAAGTATTACCCAATAATCAGGTGATAAAATTATGTCTTTTTTATCCATAATGGGCAGAAATTTTTAAAATTGCATTTTCCACAATCATTATCCTTATAAGGCTGTGGTTCAAAATTGCCATTTCCTATTTCATCAAGCATTTTTTCAATCTCCTTTACTACAATTTCTTCCTTCCATTTTGGGTTAGCAGAATTTTTTTCAAAATTATAAATTAAAACTTTTGTCTTAGCATCTTTTTCAATTAATCCTGTTTCTTTTGCTAAGATAAGATAAATATATAATTGAAATTCATCCAAATCAGTTTTGCTTCCTGTTTTATAATCTATAATTTCATAAATTTTTTCTTTTGATAAATAATCAATTCTATCAATTTTACCATGTATGATAAAATTCTTTTTATTTAACCTTAATGATTTTTCAAGATATAAAGGTGAAAAACCCTTTTCTTTCTTTTCCTCTTCCTTTTCTCTTATAAATTCCTCTAAATATTCTATATAATATTTAAGATAAATTTTAAAAGCATCAGGTATTCTAAAATCCTTTATAACCTGTTTTAAAACAATTTCATATATTTCTTCAAATTTATTGAAATCGTAATTTATTTTTTTAAAACTATTTATAAATAATTCCATAAATTTATGTATTATTCTACCTATAATTACTCCCTTAATTGTTGGAGTTGGTTCTTCTATTTCAGTACACCCAATTATATTTTCAAGATAAAATTTAAAAGGGCATCTTTTGTAATTAACCAATTGAGTTACATAAATTTCTCTGTTTTGGAAAATTTTTTCAATGTTTTTTTTAAATTCCTTTTTATCCAATTGAAAATTACCAAAGTTTTCAAGTAAATCGAATTCCATCCTCTCCCCCACCTCAATTTGTCTTTCAAGTTCTCCTATAAAAAATTTTTTTGTTTCTTCAAATCCCTCTTTTACTTCTTTTAAATTTTCTATAAAAGGGGAAGGAAGCAAAACCCTTTCATCATCTTCACAGGGATAAGTAAATATTATTTTGTCAAAGTTATTTTTTATCCTTTCAAAATTTATTTTATCCCTTCTTATTATTTCTTTTCTATCAGGTATATTTAAAATTCTTTTTATTCTATCAGGAATTAAAAAATGTGTTTCTATAATTTTTGGAAAATCACCATCGTTCATTCCTCCAAAAAATATTGTTTCATCTTCAATTCCTAAAAGTTCAAAAAGACCTATTATTTTAACCCCATTTTTTTCTTTTAAACTTTTTTCTATTTCTTCATCTTCAAAAATTTTTAAAAGTAAGTTTTTAAATTCATAAATTGTTACTTTACCAAGAAATTCAGAAAATTCCAAAATCTCCTCAATTTTATTAAAAATATGAATTTTAATATCATTTAAATCCTCAAAATAACCAAATTCATTAAGAACATATTTTACCCATTCAATCCAATCCTTAATTTCTCTTTTTTTATTTAAATCAATATTTTTAAGAACCCCAAATATTTCTTTTAAGCATTCTTTTAAAATTTCAATTTCCCTTTCATCAATTTCCTTTTCATATTCTCCTTCCTCTTTTAATTCTTTAATAATTTCAACCATATTTTCCCAATAATCCCTTCCTATAAGGCAATTTGCAATTCTTGCATATTTTGATATTATTTCTTTAAAAATTTTAAATTTATCCTTTTTTAAAATTAATGGAGAAGTTATAAAATCTATAAAGGAATTGTATGAAAATTTTCTTATATATAAATCAAGAAGAGAAAAGATAATTTTTGTTTCATGGAAACTTAAAAGGTTCTTTTGCAAATTTAAATAATAAGGAACACCATAGAGATAAAAAGTTCTTTCAATAAAAGGTGAATATTCTTTCAAATTTGGAAAAGATATTATAAAATCAGAAAAATTTTTACCATTTTTTATTTTCTCATAAATTATTTTTTTACATATTTCTTCTACCTCTTCATCTCTTGAAGCAAATTTATAAAAATATACCTCTTTTTTTCTCCTTTCTCCTTTTTCAATTTCAATAAATTCAAATCCTTTTTCTTTATAAAATTCAATTGTCCTTTCAAGAATTTTCCTTGTATTTTCTTCTTCTATCTTATAATTTTCAAAACTTACAAATACATTTTTTGAAATCTCTATAATTTTTTCAAAAAATCTTTTTTCAATTTCTGTAAAATCCAAAAAGGAATCAATTATTACATTATCAAAGCTAAAATTATCAAGATGGTTTATCGCCTCTTTTAAAATAAGCTTATCAATAAGAAAATTTTCTTTCTCTATAAAAGATTCAAATTTATCAAAAAAATTAAAAGAAACTTCTATTTTCTCAAAGATTTGAGGATAAAGGAAAAGAAAATCATTAATTTCCTTTAATTTTAAAATTTCAGAAAAATTTTTAAAAGGAGCATAATTTTTTATAAGCAAATAAGTTTCAAACAATTTTTTAGAAAATGCTTCAAGACCTTGAACTTCTTTCTTTTTATAAAAAGTTTCTAAAATTTCTTCATTTTTTTTGAGTAATGAATGAAATATAATATAACTTTGATTATACGAAATTATCCTCTTTTTTATTAATGGCTTTACAAATTTATCACAAAAACTTAATGGAGTATGAATTTCAGGAAAAAATAAATAATCTTTATTGTAAAAATTTAAAATTTTTTCTTCAAGAAAAACTTTTTTATAAATTGTCGGAACAAAATGAACAAATTTATTTGATTTTAAATAAAAATCCTTTAATTTTTCAAGTAAAATATAATATTTATTTTTAATATTAGGGTCAAAAATATAAACCACTTTCATAATTAGTTTTATATTTTAAAGGATAAATTATTTATATGCAATTACTTCTATTTCAATTAAAGCCCCTTTTGGAAGTTCTTTTACAGAAACTGTGCTCCTTGCAGGGAAAGGTTCCTTAAAATAGGAGGAATATATTTCATTAACCTTTTGAAAATCCTCAATATTTTTTAAAAAAATTGTTACCTTTAAAACATTTTCCATTGAAAGATTATAACTTTCAAGTATATTTTTAATATTTTCAAGAGCTTGTTTTGTCTGCTCTTCTATTCCTTCCTTTAAATTTCCTGTTTCAGGGTCTATTCCTATTTGTCCTGAAACAAATATTAAATTTCCATATTCAATCCCCTGTGAATAAGGGCCAATTGGTAATGGTGCCTTATTCGTTAGAAGGCTCTTCTTTTTCTTCTTTCTTTTTTCTTCCTCTTTTTGTTTTTGCCTTTTCTTTTTCAATTTTTTCTTTTGCTCTTTCATATTTCCTCCTGAATTTTTCAACCCTTCCCATTGTATCAATTATTTTTTCTTTTCCTGTATAAAAGGGATGACATTTTGCACATATTTCAACTCTTATTTCCTTTTTTATTGATTTTGTCTTAATTTCATTTCCACATGCACACTTTATAACTGCATCCACATATTCAGGATGAATTTTCGGCTTCATAATTCCTCCATAAGAATTTAATTATAACTATTTTCTTCTTAAAGATGCAAATATTCCAATAAAACATAGAATTGAAAATGTAAGAAAGGAAATCTTTAAGGTTTTTAAAAATAAAGGAAAATTTTCAGGAATTATTTTTTCATTTCCCATGCAAAAACTTAAAATTGTTCCTATCAAAGCCATACTGAACATTTGCCCTAAGACCCTCATTGTTGCAAGCATTCCTGCAGCAGTCCCATAAAATTTTTTGGGTGCTGAACTCATAACCGCATTTGTATTTGGAGAGGCAAAAAATCCAAGTCCAATTCCAAGAAGAATTAAATTAAGTAAAATAAAAGGGATTTTTCTTTGAGTATCAAGAAAAACAAAAATAAAAAGGGATATAAAGGTTATAAACATGCCAAAAGATGAAACTATTCCTGGATTTATTTTATCAGAGATTCTTCCTGAAAAAGGGGAAACAATTGTCATTAAAATTGGCTGTGTCAAAAGAATTATTCCTGTTTCTCTTGGATTTATTCCTTTAATATATTGAAGGTAAAGACTTAAAAGAAAAGGAGCTCCTGCAGTTGAGGCATAATTTATAAAGGTTGCAAGATTTGAAAATGAAAAAACACGATTTTTCCTCAATAAATTTATATTTAAAATTGGAGAATTTGCATTATTTTCAAAATTTATAAATAAAATTATTCCGAAAATACCAATTATAAAAAATATGAGTCCCTTTTTTGTTTGTAAGGAAGTTAAACCATAAGTTAAAAAAAGTAAAGAGAAACCATATATTAAAGCACCTTTTAAATCAAATTTTTCCCTTTCTCCCCTTAATTCAATTTTTAAACTTACTGCAAGATAAATTGCAATTATAAATGAAAATAGCGAATTAAAAATAAATATGCTTCTCCATCCAAATTCTTTTGTTAAAATACCTCCGAGAAAAGGACCTAAGGAAAGTCCTGTATAAACAGAGGCAGAATTTATTCCAAGTGCTTTTCCCCTTTCACCTGGTGGAAAAATGTCAGTTAATATTGCAATTCCCATTCCAAATATCATTGAAGCACCAATTCCCTGTATTATTCTAAAAAAAATTATTAAAAAGGGATTTGAAGAAAAAGATAAAAGGAAAGAGGATATTGAATAGGTTAAAAGTCCTGATAAAAATATTTTTCTTCTTCCATGAATATCAGCAATTTTTCCAAAAGGTAAAAGAAATATTGATAGGGAAAGTAAATAGGAAGTAGCAATCCATGTGAGCATTACCCCTCCAATATTTAATTCTTTACCCATAAGAGGTAATGCAATATTTATTGATGAGCCCATAAAAGGAGTAATAAAAGAAGACATGCATGCAATTATTAAAATTGAAATTTTACTTTTCATTTTAAACTCAAAAAACTTTATAATTTTATAACAT
>CAZUSI010000036.1:0-8326 GCA_964623395.1 uncultured bacterium
AAAAATAAAATTAATTTGTCAAAAAAATATGAAATCTTTTAAAATTTAAAACTTCGGGGCGTAGCGCAGTCCGGCAAGCGCGCCTGGCTTGGGACCAGGAGGTCCGCGGTTCAAATCCGCGCGCCCCGATTAATTATAGAAATTTTATTTGATTTTAATTCAAAATAAAGTTCTTCAACTTTTTCTCCTATTTTATCCCAATCAAATTTTTTTGAAAACTCTAATCCCTTTTCCTTTATTTTTCCCCTCAATTCCTTATTTTTATAGATCATTAAAATTTTTTCTGAAAGTTCTTTATAATTACCTTTTTCAAATAATATTCCATTCTCAAAATCTTTTATTACTTCATTATAACCGGGGATATTTGAAGCAATAACAGGTACTCCTGAAGCCATTGCTTCAAGAAGAACTATTCCAAATGTTTCTCCACCAAGGGCAGGTGATACATATAAATCGCATGTTCTATAATAGGAAGGTAGTTTTTCTGGTGGAATAAATCCTTCAAAAAATATTTTATCCTTTAATTTAAGGGGAACCATTTTTTTATATTTTTCCTCTAAAATTCCTCTTCCAACAACAATTAAAATTGAAGGTATTTTATCATGAATTATTTCAAACGCCTTTAAAAGAACTGGAAAACCCTTTCTTTCTTCAAGCCTTCCAACATAAAGTATTTTAAAATCATATTTTAAAAATTTTTCAACCTTTTCACCATAAGGATTAAATCTTTTTGTATCTATTCCATTTGGTATTATTCTATATTTTTCTTTATAAGGGAAATAAGGATAAATTTCATCAAATGCTTTTTTTGAAACACATATTGCAGCATCCAATTTTTTAAAATGATTTTTAAAAATATATTTTGCAAATTTGTAAAAATTAAATCCAAAAAAGGCAGTATGAAATGTTGCAACATTTATACTTTTTGAAAAATGTAAGGCAAGAAAAGGTAAATTTGGAGCAAGTGGTCCATGTGTATGAATAACATCAAATTTTTCTTCCCTTAAAAATTTTTTAACTTCAAAAGGCAATTTAAAGGAAAATGTTAGAGTAACTTCTGCCTTATTTGATTTAAAAGTATAAACCTTTCCAACCCTTTTTACATATTCCTCTTTCTCATCATTATATTTTCCCGTTAATATATGAACTTCATGCCCCCTTTTTCTTAAAGAAGAAGCTAAATGATGCATATGTTCTGAAACACCACTTGGAAATGGATAATAGGCATCCGAAACTTGAAGTATTTTAAGTTTCATAATGGCTCTATATTTAAAAATCTATAAACTTCTTCAATCAAATAAAAGGAACCTGTTATGCATAAATCTTTTTTATTAAAATATTTTTCAAAAAGCTCATAAGGCAATCCCTTATCAAAAACTTTTATTCCCTTTTCTTTAAATTTCTTCTCCAATTCCTCTATTTCAAATGCCTTTGGATTTTTTGATTTTGTTATTGCATAATCATAATCAAATTTTTTAAAAATCCTTAAAATCCTTTCTAAATTTTTATCTTTATTTATTCCAAATATTATTAAAAATTTTTTTTCAGGATAATAGTTTTTTAAATTTTTTAAAAGGGAAAAAATTGAAAGGGGATTATGGGCACAATCAGTTATTATTAATGGTTTATTTTTTAATATTTCAAATCTTCCTGAAATTTTAAAATCCTTAAAATAAAAATTTTCATAACCTAAAAAAATTGGAACACAAGATGCAACAACAATGTTATAAAAATTAAAATCACCCTTTAAAATTTTCTCAACCTTATAACTTTTTGAATTGAATTTAATAAATATATCATTTTCCTTTACTTCATAAAAGATATCTTTTCCAACAAAATATAAATCTGCCTTTTTATTAATGCATTCCCTTTCTATAACTTTTCTTACTTTTTTCCTCTGAGGAACTGATAATACCAAATTTTTTTCTTTTATTATACTTGCCTTTTCAAAGGCAATCCTTTCAATATCATTTCCAAGTATTTTTTCATGGTCATAATCAATTTTTGTAATAACTGTTATTTTCTGATTTAAGGCATTTGTAGCATCAAGCCTTCCACCAAGTCCTGCTTCAAAAACATTAATCTCTGTATTTTCATCTTTAAAATATTTAAAGGAAATTGTTGTTAATGCTTCAAAAAATGTTAATCTTTTAATATTTTCCTTTTCTTGTATAAACTTTACCCCTTCTATTATCTTTTCTTCAGAAATTTTTTCAAAACCTATCCTTATTCTTTCCCTTAAAGATAAAATATGGGGGGATGTATAAAGACCTACTTTTTTATTTAAACTTAAAAAAATTGATGTTAAAAGGTAAGAAACTGTTCCTTTACCTTTTGTTCCAACAACACTTATTGGAAAATTTAAACAATTTTGTGGATTCCCTATCTTTTCTAAGAATTCCTTATAACCTTTAAAATCATATTCACCCTTTGGAATTTCCCTTTCGTAATTTATAAGGGAATAAAGATAAGAAATTGCCTCCTTATAATTCATAAAATTAAAAAAGAAATTATTGAAAGGAAAAATGTATAAAAGGAAAAATAATGAAATTTTTTAAAAATTATAATTTTATTAAGAAAATGAAGGGAAACAAGACCTATAAAAAAGCAAAATATAAATCCAAAAATGTTATAAATATTTAAGTTTATTTCTTTAATTTCAATTAAAAAACTACCAAAAATAAGGGGTAAACCCATTAAAAAGGAAAATTCAAAAGAGGATTTTTTATCACATCCAGAAATTAAGGCAGTTCCTATTGTTATTCCAGACCTTGAAATTCCTGGGAAAATTGAAAAAATTTGTGAAATACCTATTAAAATTGCTTCCCTAATTTTTATAATTTTATTCCCCTTTTCCCTTGAAAAAAATAATATTGTTGAATTTAAAAGAAAAAATAATGGTAAAAAGGAAGGATTTTCAAAAAAATTTTTAAAGAAATTTTTAAATAAAAGACCAACTACACCTGCAGGAATTATTCCAAATATAACTTCCTTATAGTATTTTTTATAAAAATTGAAAATTTTTTTTGAAAAGTAAAAGATTATTGAAAGAGAAGTAGAAAGATGAAGTAGGACTTCAAGCCCTATCCCCTTAGGATTATAGTTAAATATCTTTTCAAAAAGAATAAGATGACCTGAACTTGATATGGGTAAAAATTCTGTTATTCCTTGAATGAAAGATAAAAAAAGAATTTTTATCATTTTTTTATTTTTGAAAAATAACTCAAATTTATACAACCTATCAATTTATCATCTTCATAAATTATTTTTTGAAATATTTCTCTATCTAAATTAAAGGGAACTTCAAAGGTATTTTCTTTTGTTTCGTGAATTATACCTTTTATATCACCTATTAAAACAAAAAGGGGCTTACCTTCTATTTCTAAAAGAACATAATTTTTTTTCTCTTGCATCTCTAAATTTAAAATTTTTGAAATATCAACTATTGGAATCATATTTTTTTTGAATTTTGTAAATCCAACAATATAAGGAGGTAATTCAGAAGAAGTTATTATTTCAACATTTTGATAAATCTCCTTTATATTTTTTAAAGGAATGGCATAAAATTCCTTGTTTATTTCAAAAAATAAAAACTCCTTTTCTTTTTCCTCTTTTTCATAAACTTCAATTTTTTCTTTAGAAGGAATCTTTAATTCTTCTTCCTTTACTTCTTTCTCTTTTTTCTCTTCCCTTTTCCCTTTTTTTAAAAAATCTATAAATTTATCAAATCTTAATTCATCTTTCATATTTCAAGAATCTGGAATTCCTCATTTGTATAAATGCATAATCTTGCTGCAATTTTTAAACTTTCAATAACAATTTCTCTTGGTGAAAGATTTGTATGTTTTAAAAGAGCAAGTGCTGATGCATAAGCATATGCACCACCAGAACCAATTGCAGCAACATTTTCTTCGGGTTCAACAACTTCGCCATTTCCAGAAACAATTAATATTTTTTCCTTATTTAAAACAATCATTATTGCCTCTAATCTTCTTAAAAATTTATCAGTTCTCCATTCCTTTGCAAAATTGACACATGCCTTTACAAGGTCTCCTTTTGCATCCTCAATTTTCCTCTCAAGATTTTCAAAAAGGGCAAATGCATCTGCAACTGCACCTGCAAATCCAGCAAGAACCTGTCCTTTATATAGTTTGAAAATTTTCTGTGCCTTATGTTTCAAAACCATCTCGCCCATTGTAACTTGCCCATCTGCCCCTATACATCCTTTTCCATCTTTTAAAATTCCTATTACAGTTGTCCCTTTCATAGAAATTAATTATAAATTAATTTATATTTTACTTACAAATATTATTTGCTTTATAATTTTTGAATGATAAAAAGGGATTTCAAAAGATTTTGTGTTATAATATCAGGACCAACAGGGACGGGAAAAACAACAATTTGTAAAAGATTGGTTAATGAAAATAATGAATTTTTTTATTCAATTTCATGCACTACAAGAAAAAAGAGGGAAAATGAAATAGATGGAAAAGATTATTATTTTATTACAAAGGAAGAATTTGAAAAAATGATAAAAGAGGATAAATTCCTTGAATATGCAAAAATATATAATGAGTATTATGGTACACCAAAGGAACCTGTTTTTGAAAGTTTAAAAAATGGTAAAATTGTTATAATGGATATAGATTATCAAGGAAAAAGGGGGGTAACAGAAAAATTAAAGGATTCTGTTTCAATATACATATTACCTCCATCAATTGAGGAATTAAAAAGAAGGATAGAGAAAAGGGAAAAAAATTTTATGGAGAGATTTAAAGAGGCATTAAGGGAAATTGATTTATGGGTTTTTTATGATTATGTTGTTATAAATGATGATATTGAAAAAGCAGTTAATGAAATAAATAAAATTATAGAGGCAGAAAAATTAAAAAGGGAAAGAATATTAATTGAAAGAATAGAAAAATGATAGAAAGATATACACCAAAGGATTTAAAAAATTTTTTCTCTGAGAAGGAAAAATTTAAATTATGGCTTAAAATAGAAATTTTGAATCTTGAAGCATTATCAAAAAAGGGGATTTTGGATAAAAAAATAGTAGAAAGTGTAAAGAAAAAAGTTAAAATAGATATAAAGGATATTAAAAAAAGGGAAGAGGTCTTAAAACATGATGTGATTGCCTTTATTGAATCATGCACAAAAAATTTAAAAAAGGAGGAAAAAAGATTTTTTCATTTTGGATTAACATCATCAGATGTTGTTGATACAGCATTTTCTTATCTTTTAAAAATTGGGGTTGAAAAAATTATTGAAAGGCATAAAATTTATTTAAAAAATCTTGAAAGTTTTTCAAAAAAATACAAGTATTTGGTGCAAATTGGAAGAACACATGGAATGCATGCAGAACCAACGACACTTGGTTTAAAATTTTTAGGTTTTTATTCAGAGGGTCTTAGAAATTTAAAGAGATTGGAAAAAGCAAAAGAAGAAATTTCTTATGGAAAAATATCTGGCTCTGTTGGAAATTATTTAAATGTTGAGCCAGATGTTGAAGATTATATATTAAAAAATCTTGGATTAAAGGTTGAACCAGTTTCAACACAAATAGTTCCAAGAGATAGATATGCATTTTTAATGAGTGTAATAGGTCTTTGTGCATCAGCACTTGAAAGAATTGCTCTTGAAATAAGAAATTTACAAAGGGAAGAAATATTTGAAATTTCTGAACCATTTACAAAAGGACAAAAGGGTTCATCAAGCATGCCCCATAAAAAAAACCCAATATTTTCAGAAAGAATATGTGGTCTTACTCGTATTATAAGAGGATATGTTTTAACTTCCCTTGAAAATATTGCCTTATGGCATGAGAGGGATATTTCTCATTCAAGTAATGAAAGGATAATTTTCCCGGATACAATAATTTTACTTTGTTATATGTATGATAAAATAAATTACTTAATTGAAAATTTAGAAGTTTTCCCTGATAATATAAATAAAAATTTGGAATTAACAAAAGGAAGAATATTTTCACAAAGTATTATGAATGAACTTATATTAAAGGGAATGGAAAGAAAAAAAGCATATGAAAAGATAATGGAAATTGTGAAAATTTCAAAGGAAAGAAATATCAATTTTAAAGATGCAATTCTTCTTGATAAGGAAATTCAAAGTTATTTAAAAAAAGAGGAAATTGAAAAAATTTTTGATTATAATGAAAAACTTAAGAAAAGAGTTGATTTTATATTTGAAAGGGTTTTTAAATTAAAAAATGGATAAATTTTTTGGTGAACAAAGTTTAATAATTTTAATTGGAATAGGAATTTTATTTATAGCATTTGTTTCTCTTTTTATAGTGGAGCTCTTTGAAAGAAAAAAACTTGAAAAGGAAATAAAAAACTTGGAAAATAGACTTAGAACACAAAGATTGACATATGAAACAATAACAAGAGAACAAACAATGAGAATAGATGAGCTTATGGCTGAAATAAGTGCAAGAAGCAGAATGGTAAATCAGATTCTTCATACTGCAAGTGTATTGAACAATAAGGAACTTGAAAAAAAAGAAATGCCAAAAAAGATAATTGAAGGAATAAAAAATATAATAAATGTGGATGAAATATTTTTCTTTGAAGCAAAAGAAGGAGGAAAAATATTTTCTTTAAAAGAAGTTATTTCAAAAGAAAAGGATAAATATGAAAAGATGAATATTTCATATCCAATTGGAATAGGACCAATTGGATATGTTGCAAAAACACCAAAAGTAATGATAATTGATGAACTTGAACATGAAGCACTTTTAGAAGGAATAGATTTGAAAGCAAAAGATCCTTATAAAATTCCTTATGATATTTGTGCTCCCCTTATTTATGCAGAACAAATATTCGGAGTAATAGCATTAAGAAATGTACGCCCTTTAACACAAAAAATAATTACTCCTGATGGGGATGAGAGGGAGTATCCAATAGGAGATAAAAGAACTGCTTTAAAGTATGCACAAGAAGCTTTGCAAATGATTGCTGATATTGGTTCTTTTGCAATTTATGGAGCAAGTTTAAGAGAAGAAATACAAAAACTTGCTGATACTGATGCTCTTACAGGTCTTTATAATAAAAGATATTTCTTAGAAATTTTAGAGAAATATTTAAAAAAGGCAGAAGATGAAAAGGAAAATCTTGGACTTTTTATGATGGATATAGACTTTTTTAAAAAATACAATGATACACATGGGCATCCAGCAGGGGATGACCTTTTAAGAGAAGTTGGGAGAATATTAAAAAGAGTTTGTTCTAATATTGGTATTCCTGCAAGATATGGAGGTGAAGAATTTGTTGTTATTCTTTATGGAAAAAATAAAATTCAAACTTTGAGATTTGGTGAAATGGTAAGAGATATTATAGAAAAAACAAAATTTCCATATGAAAATACACAACCTGGTGGGAAATTGACAATAAGTGGGGGAGTTGCTTGTTTTCCTGATGATGCAAAAAATGGAGATGAGCTTATCAAAAAGGCAGATATTGCCCTTTATCATGCAAAATCAAAGGGGAAAAATAGAATATTTGCATATAAAGAGTGAAAATAATTTTTTATATTTTTTTCTTTATCTTAGGAAGCGTCTTAGGAAGTTTTTCAAATATGTTAATTTACAGAATTCCAAAGGGAATCTCAATAATTTTTCCATCTTCCTTTTGTCCAAAATGCAATTCAAAAATAAAATTTTATGATAATATTCCAATTTTAAGTTATATAATTTTAAGAGGGAAATGCAGAAACTGTAAAGAAAAAATTTCTTTTAGATATTTTATTGTAGAAATAATCATGGCTTTTTTATTTTTACTTTCTTATATAAAATTTGGAATTTCTTTAAATCTTATAAAATCAATTTCCTTTATTTTTTTAGGTGTAACAATTTCCTTTATAGATATAGAAAATATGTTAATACCGGATGTTCTATCTTATCCGGGAATAATAATTGGATTTTTTTTCTCCTTATTTTCTAAAAAATTTTTTTATTATATTTTAGGTGGAATATTTGGTGCAGTTTTACCCCTTTTATTTTATATAGGAGGTAAAATTATAAAAAAAGAACTTATGGGTGAAGGAGATATATTTGTCTTATCAATGATAGGAATTTATACTGGTTTTATAAATGTAATAATAACATTATTTCTTGCTTCATTTTTAGGAAGTATAATTGGAATAATATTAAAAATTAAAAGGAAATTAAAATATTTACCTTTTGCTCCTTTTTTATATTTTTCAGCCCTCCTTACTCTCTTCTATGATTTTTCCCCCTTTCTTTCTAATATTTTTTTCAAGGGCTATTTGAAGTAATCTTGAATGCCATATAAGTTGAGGAAAATACATT
>CAZUSI010000036.1:8426-15584 GCA_964623395.1 uncultured bacterium
TTCAAGGGCTATTTGAAGTAATCTTGAATGCCATATAAGTTGAGGAAAATACATTTTAAAATATCTAAATCCATATCCGCCTCTTATTTCATCCTGCAATACTTTTCTTAAAGTATCTTCATCAGGAACATCTATTTGAAGTTCATTTGCATCAATTTTTGCTAAGATATTTGCAAGTTTTATTAAACTGTTAAACCATATTGTATAATAAGGATAACCTTCAAAATTTCCAATCTGCCAATCCCTTTCAACAATTTCTCTAAAATTTACAATTAGGGTTAAAAGGTCAAAATCCTTACCAAGTTCCCTTTCAATCATCTTTAATCTTTTTTCAAAATTATTTTTCCTTTCTCTTAAAAATCCTACCTTTTTTTTCAATTTCTCCCATACTTATATTTTAAATAATTTTGAATTCTATTTCAAAAATAGTTTATAATATTAAAATGGGAAAAAGAATTTTAACATTAAGAAATGTAATTGCAGTAATCCTTGCAGGTGCTCTTGGAGATATTTTAGGTAAAATATTTTTAACATTTTTACCAAAAAGTCCAGCAAGGGATGTTCTCCTTTTCCCTGTAAAATTTGGTATTTCAGATATAAAACTTGATTTGATTCTTGTTGATTTCTCATTTGGTTTAAAATTTCAATTAAATTTACTTTCTTTTCTATTAATTTTTTTAATGATATATATTCTTCAAAAAATTTAATGATATCTTTAATACTTCTTGGAGGAGGTGCTGGAAAAAGATTTAAATTTCCAAAATCTCTTTTTAAAATTGAAAATTATCCCCTTTATTTTTTCCCTTTAAAAACATTTTCAAATTTCAAAGAAATAGATGAAATTATACTTGCTATACCAAAAGGAAAGAAAAAGAAAGTGGAAAAGGAAATTAAAAAATTTGGAATAAACAAAAAAATTTTGGTAGTAGAAGGAGGAAAAGAAAGGATAGATTCTTTAAAAAAGGCACTTTTAAAATCAAAGGGGGATACACTCCTAATTCATGATGTAGCAAGACCATTTGTTCAAGAAGAAATTATAAAAAAAATTTTAAAAAAGGAAGGTGATTTAGTTGTTCCCTTTTTAAATGTTTATGATACAACTATTTATGATGATAAAATTTTGAAAAGAGAGAAATTGAAGTTGATTCAAACACCTCAGAAAATAAAAAGAGAAATTCTTTTAAAAGCAATTGAAAAAGCAAAAAAAAGAAAATTTACAGATGAATCAACAATGATAAAGGAAACATTAAATATAAAGCCAAAATATGTAAAGGGTTCACAAATTCTTTTTAAAATAACATATCCAGAAGATATAAAATTTTTGAAAATGTTATGGAAGGGACTATTTGTTCCACTTATTGGGTTTGGTTATGATATACATAAACTTGTAGAAGGAAGAAAACTTTATGTTGGAGGAATTCATATTCCTTATTCAAAAGGTGCATTAGGTCATTCTGATGGTGATGTTTTAATACATTCAATAGTTGATGCAATTCTTGGAGCAATGGGAGAGAAAGATATTGGAGAACATTTTCCTCCAAAAAGTCCTAAATGGAAAAATGTAAGAAGTGAAATATTTTTAAAAAAATGTTTAAAGATGATGGAAGAAAAAAATATAATAATAGGAAATGTAGATTCTGTTGTATTTCTTGAAAAACCAAAACTCGGAAATTATAAGGAAAAAATTAGAAAAAATATTGCAAGAATTTTAAAGGTTCCAAAGGAAAAAATTTCTATAAAGGCAAAGACATTTGAAAAAATGGGAATAATAGGAAAAGAAAAAGCAATAGGTGCTCATTCATTCTGTCTCCTTTTCCAGAAAACTCTTCCACCGGTTTCATCAACAGTTAAAACAAGGTCATAGATTCCTTCTTCTGGTAAATCAATAATTTCTCCTCCAAATCTTTTCCTTAATTCATTAACATCTACTCTTTCAACATAAACGGAAAGATAAAAATTATGTTTTCCAAGTTTAAAAATTTTTTCTATCTCATCAAAAGATTTTCCGTCAATATAAATATCAACAATTTCTTTAATATTCCTTTCTTTTTCACTTTTTATAGCATCTTCAAATTTTTTATCAAAATATTTTAAATTTTCATAAGAAATTGAAAAACCAGCAGCATAATCATGTCCCCCAAAATCTATAAATATATCTTTAATTTTATTAAAAATATTATAAATTGAAATTGGAGGAAAACTTCTACCTTCACCAATCCATACACCATCACTTCTATAACCTATAACAACAGAAGGAAGAAAATATTTCCTTTTAAGAACATTAGCAATCCATCCAAGACTCTTTAATCTTATATTTTTGTCAATTACTAAAACAAAATCCTCTCTTACATCAATAAACTCCTTTGCAACATTTAAACTTTCTTTTGAATACTTTACTGCTAATTTTTCCTCCTTCAAAATTCTTAAAAAATATTCTTTTTTCAAAGAAAAATCATCATCTTTAAAAAGATATATAAGAAGAAGTTTCCCCTCTTTTGTAGAAAGTGATGAAAATGTGCTAACGAAACTATATAAATCTGGTTCCTTAGAAAGCGTCTCATAATAAATTTGGTAAAGCATCCCCCTTTTTTCTTTGATTATATCCTTTGCTTTATTTACAATAAACAAATTATCTCCTATAAGTGGGACCCTATCTGCTATTACACCACAAGCAGATAATATTATTTCATCAGGATAATTTTTATATAAATATTCAAAATCCCTTCCCTCTAAAAGATAATAACCATAAAAAAACATTAAAGAAAAACTTGAGGCAGAAAGAAAAGGGAAGCCATTTCCATTTTGCGGATGGAGTAAAAGAAATTCATCATAGGAATGAGTATATTTGTGATGGTCAAGAACAACGACATCAAGCCCTTTTTCATGAGCATATTTAATTTCCTTAACACTTGATACTCCACAATCAACTGAAAAAATAAAACTTGCATCATTTTTAAGAGCAAAATCAATAACTTTATAAGAAATACCATGGGGATCTTCTTCTTTTGAAGGTATAAAAATTTCATAAGGTATTTCTAAAATTCTTAGAAGAGTGCTAATTATGATGAAAGATGAAATACCATCCATATCATCATGGGCTATAATTAAACATTTTTCTCCATTTTCTTTTTTCTCTTTAAGAAAATATATTAATTCCTTTAAATTTTTATATTCAAAGGGGGAAGAAATAAAAGATAAGGGATTTAAAACCCTTTCAAAAGATTCTTTTATTCCTTTCTTTTTCAAAAACTCATCAATCATCTTTTATTATTTCTTCTACTTTTTTTATAATATTTTGAACTGTTAAACCAAATTTTTCAAAAAGTTCCTCAGGTTTTCCACTTTCTCCATAAGTATCATCAAGCCCTATAAATCTTGCCTTACAAGGTTTTTTTTCTGCTAAAAATCTTGCAATCATTGAGCCAAGTCCACCATTTAAAAGATGCTCTTCTATAACAACTATCCCTTTTGTTTCTTTTGCTGCCTTTAAAAGATTTTCTTCATCAAGGGGTTTTATTGTATAAAAATCAATAACTCTTGCCTTAATACCTTTTTTTAAAAGTTCATCATGGGCATCAAGGGCAATATGAAGGGTCATTCCATAAGAAATTATTGTAACATCTTCTCCATCTTCAAGTATTTTTGTTTTTCCCCATATAAATTGAGTATTTTCATTATAAATTATAGGTGCCTTTGGTCTTTGTGTTCTTATATAAACAGGTCCATTATGTTTAATACACTCTTTAACAGCCCATCTTGTTGCAAATTCATCAGCAGGAGCAACAATTACAAAATTGGGAAATGTTGACATTAATGCAATATCTTCAACAGATTGCTGTGTAAAACCATCTTCACCAACACAAATACCTGCATGGGAGGCAACAAATTTTACATTCAATTTGCTTCCTGCAATTCCTATTTTTATCTGTTCATATGCCTTATTTATCATAAAACAGGCAAAGGAAGAACAAAAGGGAATTTTTCCAGAAGTTGCAAGACCAGCAGCAGAAGAAACCATATTTGCCTCTGCTATTCCAAAATTAAAAAATCTATCCGGAAATTTATTTCCAAATAAAAAAGTATATGTTGATTTTGATAAATCAGCATCAAGAACAACTATATCTTTATTTTCTTCTCCGATTTCAAGAAGTGTCTCACCATAAGCTTCTCTTGTTGCTTTACCAATTTTCCATTCCCTCATATATCTTCACTTATTTCTTCTAAAGCCCTTTTTTCCTCTTCCTTGTTTGGTGCCCTACCATGAAAATGATTATTTTCTTCCATAAATGAAACACCCTTGCCTTTAATTGTATGTGCAATTATTATCTGAGGTTTACCTTTTATATTTTTTGCTTCATTAAATGCTTCAATCAATTCTTCAAAACTATGTCCATTTACCTCAAATACTTTCCATCCAAAACTTTCCCATTTTTTTATAACAGGTTCTATATCAAGTATATCCTTTATTCTTCCATCAAGTTGAAACTTGTTATAATCCATTATTGCACACAAATTATCTAATTTATGAAAGGAAGAAAACATTGCTGCTTCCCAAACTTGACCTTCTTGTGATTCACCATCTCCTATTAAAACATAAACCCTATAATCCTTTTTATCAATTTTACCTGCAAGAGCAATACCAACCCCAACAGAAAGTCCTTGCCCTAAGGAACCAGTTGAAACTTCTAAAATATCTAAAAATCTTTTGTCAGGATGCCCTTGAAGTCTTGAATTAATTTTTCTTAATGTTAAAAGTTCTTCTCTATTTATATATCCAGATTGGGCAAGAACAGCATATAAAGCAGGGGCAGCATGCCCTTTACTTAAAATAAATCTATCCCTATCTTCCCATTTTGGATTTTTTGGATCATGTCTCATTATTTTAAAAAACAAAGTAATAAGAATCTCAACACAGGATAAAGAACCACCTGGATGACCTGAACCTGCATTTCCTGTCATCCTTATTATATCCTTTCTAACTTCCTTTGCTATGCTTTTAAGCTTCTCTAAATCTTTTATGCAAGTTTTTTGCATTTTTATAAATATATACTTAAATAAGTTAAAAAATCAAATAGAAAATTCTTCCACATATTCAGATATATCCTTTAAATTTATGTTTTCATTTTCTTTTAACTTTAATACCGCATCAAACATTAAAAGACAATAAGGACAACTTGTAACAATATTTTTAGAAATATTTAAAAGTTCATTGAATCTTATCTCATTTATTCTTTTTTCATAAATTGTCTCAAACCACATATTACCTCCACCCCCACCACAACAAAAGGAATTTTCCCTATTTCTTTTTGCCTCCTTTAAATTCCCCATATATTTTATTATATTCCTTGGTGAATCAAAAATTTTATTGTATCTTCCAAGATAACAAGGGTCATGATAAACAAAATCAAAATCACTCTTTTTTAATTTAATTTTCCCTGAAAAAATAAGTTCTTCCAAAAATTTTGTATGATGAATAACCTCTTTATCAAATCCAAATTCCTTATACTCATTTTTAAAAACATGGTAACAATGGGGACATATAGTTAATATTCTTTTAAATTTATACTTTTTTAAATTTTTTATATTCTCAAGGGCAAGGTTTTGAAATAAATATTCATTACCAATTCTTCTTACAATATCACCTGTGCATTTTTCCTCTTTTATAACACAATAATTTAATTTTAACCTATTTAATAAATTAATAAAACTCTTTACTACCTTTTGAGCTCTCGGTTCAAATGAAGAAACACATCCAATCCATAATATAAAATCGTATTCTTTATTTTCATCAGCAAAATTCACCATTTCTTTAAATTTTGAAAATCTTTCTGAAGTTTCTCCATAAGGATTTCCATATCTTTCAATATTTCTTAACAAATCTGAAAGGGTTTTTGGTAATTGACCAAGTGAAAGGGATAAATATCTTCTTAAATCAATTATTATATCAAGTATTGGAACAAGTATTGGACATTTTTTAAAACAATTTAAACAAGTGGTGCAGGACATAATTTCATCAACTTTTATAAGATTATCAAATATAGAAATTTCTCTATCTTTATAAAGTTTTTTTAAATTTAAAATAACCCTTTTTGGAGATAAAGGTGTTTTTGCTTCATTTGCTGGACAAACATCTTCACACCTTCCACATTTTATGCATGCATCAATTCCAACAATTTCCTTCTTCTTAAAATCCTTTAACTTATTAGCTCCAAAAAATTCCTCCTTTTCAAAATCTATTTTTTCTATATTGTTTTTTTCAGATTCTTGTAAAAAATGATTTATAGGAGAAAAAATAATATGGGAAAAAGAAGAATAAGGAATATAAGAAATTAAAAATAAGGAAAGAAATGCATGAATTATCCAGAAAATAAGATGCAATTTTTTTATTAAAGATAGATCTAAATTTTTAAAGGGTAAAGAAAATAAAAAACCAAGGAAAGAAAAATGGGGTAATGGAGTTTTTGCTCCAATTATTCTAAAAGATTCAGTAAGAATCCCTGTAATTCCTATAAAAAATAAGAGCCATAAAATAATCTGAAAATCAATTTCATATGTAAGTCTTTTTGGTTTTATAAAATATCTTCTCAAAATTGCAATTATAACTCCTATAATAAGTAAAAGGGCAGCAAAATCCATTATGAATTCAAAAATTAAAAAATAGAAATTTTTTAAAAAATGAATTTTAAAAAAGGGATATGTTATTCTTTCCTGAATTGTTAAAATAAAAGTTCCAAAAAATAACAGTAAAAAACCAAGATACATTAATATATGCAATATACCACCAAATTTTTCATATAAAACTTTTATCTGTAAAATACTATATTTGATAAAATTTTTAAATCCTATTTTAAAATCTATCTTGAAATTCCCTCTTCCTTTATTCCAGAATTTAAAATGAAGATGTATACCGTATAAAAAAATTAGAAAAGAAAAAAAGGAGAATAAATAAAATAAAATTTTTAATAAATTGGGGATATTCCAGAAAATTTCTCTTTTGATTTCCATTAAGATTGATAATTATAAAATCTAAGATTTAAAAAATTCAATTCTTTAATTTGAAAAAGAATTTAAAATTTCCTTATACTTAAATTAAAGATTCAGGAAGATTTTTTGAATATGTAAAATCGTGAAAATTTATGTGGGAATACTTCAATTTAA
>CAZUSI010000037.1:0-14441 GCA_964623395.1 uncultured bacterium
AAAAATAAAAAAATAGATAAATTTGAAAAATCTTTTTTTAATGTATTAAAATTTAGTTATGAAATTTTCAAAAAGAATAGAAGAAATGCCCTTTTATTTTTTTGATGAAATTGATAAGTTAAAAAAAGAATATGGAGAAGAAGTTGTTGATTTTGGAGTTGGTGACCCTGATATTCCAACTGATGAAAGAATTATAGAGGCACTTTATGAAGCATCAAAAAATCCAAAATATCATAGATATTCTCCTTATAGGGGATTTAAGAATTTAAGGAAAAGTATAAAGGAATGGTATAAAAAAAGGTTTGATGTTGAACTTGATGAAGATGAGGAAATATTAATTCTTATAGGGAGCAAAGAAGGGCTTTCCCATCTTCCTTATGTTATTTTAGATGAAGGGGATTATGCAATAATTCCAAATCCCTCATATCCTGTTTATAAAAATGCATGTAAAATGGCAGGTGGAAAAGTTTATGAAGTTTTTTTAAAAATTGAAAATGATTTTTATCCTGACTTATCATCTATTCCTGAAGAAATTCTTTTAAAAACAAAAATTTTTTATATAAATTATCCCAACAATCCAACAGGGCAGATAGGGAATGAAGAATTTTATAAAGATATTTTAAAAGTTGCTGAAAAATATGATTTCCTTTTAGTAAACGATTTTGTTTATTCTGAAATTTATTATAAAGAAAGACCTGAAAGTCTGTTAAAATATGATAAAGAGAAAAAATTTTCAATTGAATTTCATTCATTTTCAAAAACCTTTAACATGACTGGATGGCGTCTTGGATTTTGTGTTGGAAATAAAAATGCAATTGAAAATCTTTCAAAGTTTAAATCAATTATTGATAACTCTCAATTTGGAGCAATTCAAGAAGCAGGAGTTTATGCACTTTCAATAATTGATGAAATAGGAGAGAAAATGAGAAAAGTTTATAGAAAAAGAAAAGAAATTTTAACAGAATTTTTAAAGAGAAAAAATATAGAATTTTTTGAACCAAAAGGAACATTTTATGTATGGGCAAAATCTCCTTATGATTCTTATGAATTTTGTATAAATATTTTGAAGGAAAAAAAGGTTTTAATATTACCTGGTGAAGGATTTGGTGAAGGTGGAAAAGGATATATAAGATTTTCATTAACAGTTCCTGATGAAAAAATAAAAGAAGGGTTAAAAAGAATTGAAGGAATATAAAATAAAAGTTTTAAAATTTGGTGGAACATCACTCGGAAAAATAGAATTTATAAAGAAAGTTGCAACAAAAATAAAGAAAATTAAAGAGGAGGGATTTTTTCCTGTTGTAATAGTTTCTGCAATGGGTGATACAACTGATAAATTAATTGAAATGAGCAAAAAAATTTCAAAAGAACCTGATAAAAGGGAACTTGATGTTTTGCTTTCATCAGGTGAAAGAATATCAATGGCGCTCCTTGCAATGGCTTTAAGAGAAAAAGGTATTCCATCAAAATCCTTTACAGGTTCACAGGCAAAAATTTTAACTGATACAAGGCATGGAAATGCAAGAATAATTGATATAGAGCCAGAAAGGATAAAAGAGGCAATTAAAAAAGGTGAAGTTCCAATAATTGCTGGTTTTCAAGGAGTTAGTTTTGAAAAGGAAATAACAACTCTTGGAAGAGGAGGAAGTGATTTAACAGCAGTTGCAATAGCAAAGGCATTAAATTTAAATGAAGTTTATATATATACTGATGTTGATGGTGTATATTCATGTGATCCAAGATTTTTGAAAAATTCAAAAAGAATTGAAAGAATTTCTTATGAAGAAATGATTGAATTTTCAAGATATGGAGCAAAAGTTATGAATCATAGAGCAGTTTTACTGGCAAGTAAGGAAAACATTAAAATAAAGGTTCTTTCTTCCTTTAATTCAAAAGGAGGAACAATCATAGAAAAAATTAATTATCTTGAAAAGGGAGAAGTAAAAGGGATTGCAATTGATGAAAAAAATACTTTATTTTTAATGAAAAATATTCCATTAAATCCATCCTTTTTATCACAAATCTTAACATTTCTTACAGAAAATGGAATAAATGTAAAACTTTTCTTACATGGAATTCCCTTAAAAAATAAATTTGATATGAGTTTTGTTGTTGATGAAAATGATGAAGAAAAAACTGAAAAAATTTTAAAAAAATATTTAAGGGAATTAAAAGGAAAAAAACTTATAAAAAAGCAAAAACTCGCAATTTTATCCTTAATTGGATATGGAATTGGAGAGGAAATAGATATAATTAAAAAAGTTGTTGAAATATTTGATAAGGAAAAAATTCATATTGAAGCCTTTTTTTCATCCCCTTTAAGAATATCAATTATATTTTCTAATAAAAATTTAAAAAACATTGTTAAAAAAATTTCAAAAGAATTCAATTTATCTAAATGAAAAAATTAAGACCATCCCATTTTATAATAATTGGATATTTATCAATTATTTTAATTGGAACATTCCTTTTACTATTACCTTTTTCAAGAAATGGAAAATTAGATTTTATTGATGCCCTCTTTACAGCAACATCGGCAACATGTGTTACAGGACTTATAGTTAAAGATACCCAGAATTTTTTTACTCCATTTGGCAAATTAATTATATTAATTTTAATTCAGATTGGTGGTCTTGGATATGTAACACTTGTTTTTTTAATTAGGGGAATAATGGGTAAAAGGGTTCCCTATTTTTTAAAACTTGTTGCTCTTGAAAGTTTTGAAAAATTGAATTTATCAAACGCCTTAATTTTCTTTAAAAAATTATTTTTAACTTTCCTTTTAATTGAATCCTTTGGAATAATATATTTCTCATTATTTTTAATAATAAACAAATATTCAATTCTTCCTTCAATAGGGCATGCAATTTTTCATACAATATCAGCATTCTGCAATGCAGGATTTTCAACTTTTTCAGAAAATATTTCAAGATTTGCAAAAAATCCATTTTTTTATATCCCTCTTTCTTTTTTGTTTATTTCAGGTGGAATTGGATTTATTGTAATTGAAGAAATATATTTAAAAATTTTTAAAAAAGAAAAAAGGAAAATTTCTTATCATTCACAGGTTGTTATAAAGACAACAATTTTTTTAATCTTAACAGGATGGTTATTTATATTTGTATCAGAATATAAAAATTCTTTATCAAATTATAGTATTAAAGATAAAATACTTATATCCTTTTTCCATGCAGTCACACCAAGAACAGCAGGATTTAATCTTTTAAATTTATCAAACTTCTATCCCTTTACTTTAATTTTCATAATATTTTTAATGATGATAGGAGGTTCTCCTGGTGGAACAGCAGGAGGAATGAAAACAACTGTATTTGCATATTTCTTAGCATGGGTAAGAAGCATATTAAAGGGGGAAGAAGAGGTTGTTTTAAGGGAAAGATTTATAAATAAAGAGGAAATTTTAAGGGCTTTTTCAATTATACTTTTTTATATTTCTATTTCCCTTTTAGCCCTTTTCATTCTTTTAATAACAGAATATAGGTTATACAATTCAAAAGGATTTTTACCAATATTATTTGAAATTTATAGTGCTTTAAGCACTGTTGGACTTTCAATTGGTTCTAAAAATTTGAGTTTATCTTATGAATTTTCAATTTATGGAAAAATAATTATAATAATTTTAATGTTTTCAGGAAGAGCAGGAATACTAACCTTATATTCTGCTTTTATTAAAAAGAAAAAACTTCCTTATAAATATCCAGAAGCAGAATGCTATCTTTTTTAACTCTTGACAAAAAAGAATTTAAAAAGTATTATTTAAATTCTTCATTTGAAAGTAATTCAAAAATTTTAAAGGAGGTATATAAGTATGGCTAAAACAAAAAAAATTGGGGTAAAGCCCCTTTCTGATAGAGTTCTTGTGAAAAGAATTGAGGAAGAAGAAGTTAAAAAGGGCGGGATTATAATTCCGGATACTGCAAAAGAAAAACCACAAAAAGGAGAAGTTATTGCCGTTGGTCCTGGAAGACTTGATGAAAATGGTAAAAGAATACCTATGGAAGTAAAGGAAGGAGACAAAATTCTTTTCTCAAAATATGCTGGAACAGAAGTAAAAATTGGGGAAGAGGAATACTTAATAATGAGAGAGGATGATGTACTTGCAATAATTGAAGAATAAAAGGAGGTTAAGATGGCCGCAAAAGATATTAAATATAATGATGAAGCAAGAAGGGCAATTTTAAGAGGAGTTGATACTCTTGCAAGAGCAGTAAGGGTTACCCTTGGTCCAAAAGGAAGAAATGTAATACTTGAAAAGAAATTTGGTTCTCCTGCTGTTACAAAGGATGGAGTAACTGTTGCAAAAGAAATTGAACTTAAAGACCCATTTGAAAATATTGGTGCCCAACTTGTAAGGGAAGTTGCCTCAAAAACATCTGATGTTGCAGGTGATGGAACAACTACTGCAACTGTTCTTGCCGAATACATTCTCAAAGAGGGATACAAGATGATGATAACAGGTGCAAATCCAATGGAAGTTAGAAAAGGGATAGAAAAAGCAGTTGAAAAGGTTGTTGAAGAACTCAAAAAATTATCAAAGGAAGTTAAAGGAAGAAAGGAAATTGAACAGGTTGCAACAATTTCTGCAAATAATGATGAAGAGATAGGTAAGAAGGTTGCAGATGCAATGGAAAAAGTTGGGAAAGATGGAGTAATAACTGTTGAGGAAGCAAAAGGAATAGAAACATATGTAGAAGTTGTTGAAGGAATGCAATTTGATAGAGGTTATATTTCTCCTTATTTTATTACAAATGCTGAAAAGATGGAGGCAGTTCTTGAAGAACCTTATATTTTACTCACAGATAAAAAGCTTTCAAATATAAGGGAAATAATTCCAATTCTTGAAAAAGTTGCTCAAACAGGAAAACCACTTCTTGTAATTGCAGAAGATGTTGAAGGTGAAGCACTTGCAACACTCGTTGTAAATAAGATAAGGGGAACACTTCTTTCTTGTGCTGTTAAGGCACCTGGTTATGGAGAAAGAAGAAAGGCAATGCTTGAAGATATAGCAATACTTACAGGTGGACAGGTAATCTCAGAAGAAAAGGGATTGAAACTTGAAAATGCACAGATAAGTGACCTTGGAAGAGCGAAAAAAGTTGTTGTTGATAAGGACAATACAACAATAATAGAAGGTTATGGTAAAAAAGAAGATATACAGGCAAGGATGAAGCAAATAAAGGTTCAGATAGAAGAAACAAAATCTGATTATGATAGAGAAAAACTTCAAGAAAGACTTGCAAAACTTGCAGGAGGAGTTGCAATAATATATGCAGGTGCAGCAACAGAAACTGAAATGAAGGAAAAGAAGGCAAGAATAGAAGATGCACTTCATGCTACAAAAGCAGCAGTTGAAGAAGGGATTGTTCCTGGAGGAGGAGTTGCTTATATAAGAGCAATACCTGCTCTTGAGGAACTTACAAAAAATGTAAAAGGTGACCAGAAATTGGGTGTCGAAATTGTTAAAAAAGCACTTGAACAGCCATTAAGATGGATTGCAGAAAATGCAGGATATGAAGGCATGCTTGTTGTAGAAGAAGTAAAAAGACAGACAAATCCAAATATTGGATTTGATGCAAATACAGGTCAATATGTAGATATGATTGAAGCAGGAATTATAGATCCAACAAAGGTAGAAAGAATTGCACTTCAAAATGCTGCATCAGTCGCATCTTTACTTTTAACAACTGAGGCACTTGTTACTGAAATAAAAGAAAAGGAAAAAGGTCCTTCTGTCCCACCAATGCCTGAAGAATACTAAAAGGAGGAAAAAATGCCAATATATGAATATGAATGTGAAAGTTGCAAAAAGATATTTGAATTCTTCTTAGTTACAAGAGAAAAAGAACCTGAAAAATGTCCTGATTGTGGAGGAAATATAAAAAGGATAATTTCAAAGGGGGTAGGTTTTATATTTAAAGGTTCTGGTTTTTATGCAACTGATTATAAAAATAAAGGAAATTCAGAGAATGGAGAAAAATCAAAATCTTCTTGTCCAAGTTGTTCTACAAAAAGTTGCTCAACATGTAAATGAGTGAAATTTTTGAAGTTGGAAATTTAAAAATAGGAGGGGGAAGCTTTTTTTTTATTGGTGGTCCTTGTGTAATAGAAAATGAAGAAATAACATTTGAAACTGCTGAAAAAATAAAGGAGATTTGTAAAGAACTTGAAATTCCCTTTATTTTCAAATCTTCATATTTAAAGGATAATAGGTCTTCCTTAGAAAGTTATCAAGGGCCAGGGCTTGAAAAGGGAATTGAAATATTAAAAAAAATTAAAGAAAAATTAAATATACCTGTTCTTTCAGATGTTCATTCGGTAGAGGAGGTAAATAAGGCAAAAGAAGTTCTTGATGTTTTACAACTTCCTGCATTCCTATCAATGCAAACATCATTAACAGTTGCACTTGCAAAAACAGGAAAAACAATAAATATTAAAAAAGGGCAATTTTTATCCCCTTATAGTGTTAAAAATATAATAAATAAAATAGAAAAATTTGGGAATAAAAATATAATTTTAACGGAAAGGGGTAATTTTTTTGGATATAATAACCTTGTTGTTGATATGCGTTCAATTAAGATATTAAAATCTTTTGGATATCCTGTTTTAATTGATGCAGGTCATTCTGTAAGGATGTATGGATTTCCATCTTCTTCACCACAAGGTGGAGAACCCCAGTTTATTCCTTTAATTGCAAGGGCAGGTATTGCTTCAGGTGCAGATGGACTTTTCTTAGAAGTTCATCCTAAACCGGAATTTGCCTTATGTGATGCATCAACTCAATACCCCTTATCAAAGTTAAAAGAACTATTGAAATTTTTAAAGGATTTAAAAGAATTTATAAATAAGAATTTAAATCCTTCAATTTTTTAATAATTTGAAAATTCCTTTAATTTTTCTTTATAATTTAAAATCTTTGGGGCTGTAGCTCAGCGGGAGAGCACCTGGTTTGCAACCAGGGGGTCGGGAGTTCAAATCTCCCCAGCTCCATTTTTATATTTTGAAAAAATTTAAATTTTTTTTAATATTTTTAATTTCCTGCAATTCTTCGTATAAAGTAAATAAAATTATTGATGGAGATACATTTTTTCTTGAAAACGGAATTAAAGTAAGGCTCCTTGGAATAGATGCTCCTGAAAAGGATGAACCCTTTTATGATAGTGCAAAAATTTATCTTGAAAATTTAATATTAAATAAAAAAATAAAAATTGAATATGATATTCAAAAATATGATAAATATAATAGAATTCTTGCATATATATTTATTGATAATAAATTTGTAAATGAGGAAATTTTAAAAAAAGGATATGCATGGGTTTATATAATACCACCAAATTTTAAATATTCTTATAGATTAAAAATGGCAGAAGAAAAGGCAAAAAATGAAAAGAAAGGTTTATGGAAAAATCCTTATTATGTAGCATCAAAAAAAGGTAAAAAATTCCATATATTTTATTGTCCATCTGCAAAAAGAATTAAAGAAAAAAATAGGATAATATTTAAAACTAAAGAGGAAGCAATTAAAAGGGGTTATAAACCAGCAGGAGATTGTAATCCATAAAATTTTTTCTTTATAATAAAAATAAATGAAACAAACTTTAAATTTCCTTTTATATTCATTCCTTGTTTTTCTTTTATTTTTATTCCTCACAATTTTTGGAGATTTTATAAAAAATAAAGTAATTTTTAGAAAAGAGGAAAAGGGGAAAAAACTTCCTTATGAAAGTGGTGTTCCTTCAATTGGTAATATAAATGTTAAAATTGATATAAAATATTTTAAAATAGCACTTTTATTTTTACTATTTGATGTTGAAGCAGTTTATCTTTTTCCATGGGCAATGAGAATTGAAAAGATAGGAATTTTTGCATTGATTGAAGGACTAATTTTCATATTTATACTTTTATTTTCTTACTTTTATATTTTAAAAGAAAGGGAGATTTAATGAAAAAAAAATTTCCCGGATTAAACATATTTTTTGGAAAACTTGAGGAATTTGTTTCATGGTCAAGAAGTTATTCTCTATGGCCTTTAACATTTGGACTTGCTTGCTGTGCAATAGAAATGATGGCATCAACTGACCCAAGATTTGACCTTGCAAGATTTGGTTCAGAAGTTTTCAGACCATCACCAAGACAGGCAGATTTAATGATTGTTGCAGGAACGGTAACAAAAAAGATGGCACCAATTATTAAAAGGCTTTATGAACAAATGCCATATCCAAAATGGGTTATAGCAATGGGTATATGTGCATCAACTGGTGGTCCTTATTATAAAAGCTATTCAGTTGTTAAAGGTGTTGATGAAATCATACCAGTTGATGTATATGTAGCAGGATGCCCTCCAAGACCTGAATCTTTAATAAAGGCAATAATTTTTTTACAAGAAAAGATAAGAAGGGAAAAAAGGATTTAATGGAAGATTTAAAGAAAATATTGAAGGAAAAATTTGGGGAAGATGTTGATTTTAAGGAAGAAAAGGGAGAATTAGAAATTATTTTTTCTGAGGATATTCTTTTTGATGCCCTCAAATTTTTAAGGGAAAATCCCTTTTTATTTTTTGATTTTTTAATTGACTTAACAGCAGTTCATTATCCTTACGAAGAGAAAAAATTTGCAATTATTTATCATCTTTATTCCTTTAAATTTTCAAAAAGGGTAAGGGTTAAAAGTTTTATTGAAAAACCATATGTAAAGTCGGCAACATCAATATGGAAAGGTGCTTCATGGCCTGAAAGAGAAACATATGATATGTTTGGAATTCATTTTTATGACCATCCAAATTTAAAAAGAATTTTGTTATGGGAAAAATTTCCTGGATTTCCTTTAAGAAAAGATTTTGATATGGAAATTGAAATACCAAATCCTGATTTTTCAGAAATAGAAGAATGAAATATTTTAAAACTGATATAATTGAGCTTAACTTAGGACCACAACATCCTGCAACTCATGGTGTTTTAAGGATAAAACTTCATCTTGATGGAGAAATGATAATAAAGGCAGAAATTTTAATTGGATATCTTCATAGGGGAACTGAAAAGATAATGGAAAATGTAAATTATATTCAGGCAATGGTATGGACTGATAGAATGGATTATCTTGCACCAATTTTAAATAATTTTGGATACATATTAGCAGTTGAAAAATTAATTGGAATAACACCACCTTTAAGAGGAGAGTATATAAGAGTAATACTTGCTGAATTTTCAAGGATTGCTTCCCATCTTGTATGGCTTGGAACCCATTTACTTGACTTAGGATTTATGACACCATTTATGTATGCTTTTAGAGAAAGAGAAAAAATACTTGATTTACTTGAAGAAGTTACAGGACAAAGAATGAACAATTCCTTTTTTAGAATTGGGGGAGTGGCAGCAGATTTACCAGATGGATGGGAAGAAAGGGCTTTAAACTTTCTTGAAAGTTTTGAAAAAAATTTAGGAGAGATAGAAAAAATGGTTTATGAAAATGAAATATTTATTTTAAGAACAAAAAATGTTGGAATTTTACCGCTTGAACTTGCAATAGAATTAGGAGTCACAGGACCCCCTTTAAGAGGAAGTGGAATTCCTTATGATATAAGAAAATTCTTCCCTTATTCTTCTTATGACCATTTCGAATTTAAAATTCCAACAGGTGAAATAGGTGATGTTTATGATAGATTTTATGTAAGGATGGAAGAAATGAAACAATCTTCAAAAATTATAAAACAGGCAATTAAAAATTTACCTCCTGGAGATGTGCTTTTAAACGATTTTAAAATAGTTCCTCCATCAAAGGAAAAAGTTTATAATTCAATTGAAGAAATGATTCATCATTTTAAAATAATTAGTGAAGGAATAAAGGTTCCAAAAGGTGAAGTTTATGCAAGCTGCGAAGGAGCAAGGGGTGAACTGGGATTTTACATAGTATCTGATGGAACAGCAAAACCTTATAGAGTAAGAATAAGACCACCTTCCTTTTATAACCTTCAAGCACTTGAACATATATTGCCGGGAAATTTAATACAAGATGCAATTGCAATAATAGGAAGTTTTGACCCTGTTCTTGGAGAAATTGATAGATGAAGGAGGAATTTGAAAAAATTTTAAAGGAATTTGAAAATAAAAGAATTTCTTTACTCCAAATTTTAAATTATGTAAATGAAAAAAGGGGATTTATAGATGAAAAAGATATTGAAGAAATATCTCAATTTTTAGAAATACCAAAAAATGAAATAAAAAGTTTAATCTCCTTTTATCATTTTTTAAATAATAAAAAGAAAAAAAGAATTTATGTTTGCTCAAATATAACTTGTCTTTTAAAGGGAGCAGAAGAAATAATTTCTTATTTAAAAAATTTTCCAGAAATTGAAGTTGTTGAAACAGAATGCATAGGGCAATGTGATAATGCTCCTTGTTGCATTGTAGAAAATAAGGTTTATAAGAATTTGAAAAAGGAAAAAATAAAAGAATTGATAAAAGATGAGAAAGGTTAAGGAAGAAAAAAAGATTTTAAAGAATTTTTTTGGAGAAAAAGAAAGGAAATATATAGGAATTAAAAGAGCACTTGAAATGAAACCAGAAGAGATCATAGAAGAGGTTAAGAAATCAGGGTTAAGGGGAAGAGGTGGAGCAGGTTTTCCAACAGGAATAAAATGGGAATCTTTAAGAAAGAATATAAAGCCAAGATTTTTAATATGTAATGCAGATGAAGGAGAGCCAGGAACATTTAAAGACAGAGAACTTTTGGATAAGGCACCTCATCTTTTAATAGAAGGAATGATGATTGCAATGTATGCAATTGGTGCAGATAAGGGATTTATATATTTAAGAAAAGAGTATAATTATTTAAAGGAAAAAATTTATATTGAAATAAATGAGGCAAAAAAATTTTTTAATTTTGATATAAAGATTTTTGAAGGGGCAGGTGCTTATATATGTGGTGAAGAAACAGCACTTTTAGAATCAATGGAAGGTAAAAGACCCGAACCAAGATTAAAACCACCATATCCTGTATCCTATGGACTCTTAGGATATCCAACAGTTATAAACAATGTTGAAACACTCTGTAATATTCCAATCATAATTAAAAATGGGAGTGAATGGTTTAAAAAAATTGGAACAGAAAAAAGCACAGGAACAAAGCTTTTTAGTGTAAGTGGAAGTGTTAAAAAACCAGGAGTTTATGAATTTGAAATGGGAAAAATTACTTTAAGGGAACTAATTTATGATATATGTGGTGCAGAAAAGGTAATTGGTGTATTTCCAGGTGGCATTTCAACACCACCTTTAAAAGAAGATGAACTTGATGTTAACCTTGATTTTGAATCACTTCTTGAAAAAGGAAGCTCAATTGGTTCAGGAGGAGTTATTGTATTTGATGATAAAATTCCCTTAATAAAAATTTTGAGAAAAACATCTGAATTTTTTAAAAATGAATCTTGTGGAAAATGCACTCCCTGTAGAGAAGGAACTTTCTGGCTTTGGAAAATTTTAAAGGATATTGAGGAGAAAAATATTAAAGAGGAAGGATTTGATATTGCTTTATCAATATGTGAAAAGATTAAAGGAAAATGTTTTTGCCCACTTGGTGAAACTTGTGCAATTACATGTGAAAATTTTATTAAAAAATTTAAAGATAAACTTAAAGAGGAAATTTAAATGGGAAAATTAAGAATAAATGGAAAAGAATTTGAATTTAGAGATGGTGAAACAATATATGAGGTTGCAAAAAGAAATGGAATTTTTATACCAACTTTTTGTTATCAAGAAAATTTAAGGATTGTTGCTTCGTGTAGAATATGTATTGTTGAAGTAAAATTTTCTGGAAAAAGTCAAATTTTAACTTCTTGCTCCACATTTTGTAAAGAAGGAATGGAAGTTTTAACAGATTCTGAAAAGGTTTTAGAGGAAAGAAAAAATATAATGCAATTTCTACTCTTAAATCATCCACCTGAATGTCCTGTTTGTGATCAAGGGGGAAATTGTTTATTACAGGATTATACATTTATTTATGGAAATACATTATCAGAATTTAAATATAAAAAAGAATATAAAAAATATAATATTGGTCCCTTTTTAATATTTTATCCAGAATTATGTATATTATGTGAAAGATGTTATAGATTCTGGAAGGAAGAATTAAATGAGGATGAAATAGTTTCTTTTGGAAGGGGATATGAAAAATATATAGGGCCAATCGAAGATAAGGAAATTTTAAAGGGATTCTCAAATTATTTAATAGATATATGTCCTGTTGGTGCCTTTTTGGATAATACATTACCAAAATTTTCAGTAAGACGATGGGATTTAGAAGAAATTGAAACAGTTTGCCCTTTATGTTCCCTTTTTTGTGAAATAAAAGCATATAGAAGGAAAAAAACAAGAACAAAAGCACTTTCAGGAGGGAAAAAATCTTTACCTAATAAGATTTATGATATAAAATATAAAAATGAGGATGGCATAATATGTGATAGGGGTAAGTTTGGAAAGGATTTTATATTAAGTGAAAAAATTTTAAAAAGGGCAAAAGTAAAAAATAAATGGAAAGAAATAAATGAAGAAGAAATAATTTCAAATTTAAAGGAAAAGATAAAAAAATATGCACCTGAAAGTATTGGAATTGTTCTTTCAGCAAGGATGGGAAAAGAAGAAATTGATTTTTTGAAGGAATTTTTTGTCAATGAAATTAAAGTTAAAAACTTTTTACTCGTGCCAGGCTTTTTTGATTCCTCCTTCAATTTAATGAAAAGTGATTTTAAAATAGAAGATGTTGAAGAAAAAACATTTATATTGAGTGTAGGTTATGATTTCTTCTATTCTCATCCTGTAATTGGTTTTGAAATTCTAAGGAGATTGAAAAAATTAAAAAATGAGATTTTACCAGCCCATTTTTATGAATATCCCTTTAAGGAAAAACTTCCCTTTTTATTTTCAATTTTATATCAAGAAGGTAAAGTTAAAAAAGAGGCAAACAAATTTATTTTAACAAATTTTAAAAATTCCTTTAATATTTTAAAGATTTTATTTTCAAAAATTTATAAGGAATATGGAGTTAAAAAAGAAGTTGAAAATGATTTTTTAAACTCATGGGAATTTTTAAGAAAAATTGAAAATTTAAATAAAGAAGATGGATTTGAAGATATAATAAAAAAATTTAAAGAATCAAAAAAATTGATATTAATTTATCAAGATTTTATCCCCTTTGAAATTCAAAAATTGCTTTATTCTTTCAAATATTTAAATTTTCCAGTAAAGATTTTAATTTTAAGATATTCTTCAAATGCTGAATATTTTGTTCAAAAAAAATTCCCACTTTTAAACATTTATGATTTTAAAGATAAGATTGAAAAGGGAATTATTAAACTCATCATATTTATCTATACAAATCCCTTTTTTGATATTCCCTATGAGGATTTTTCAAATCTTATGTTTAATAAATGTGAAACAATTGTATTTGATACCTTTGAAGGAAAACATACTGAAATCAGTGAATTTGTAATTCCTTTAAAATCCTTTTATGAGAAAGATGATTTTGTTTTAAATAATTTTGGGGAAATTAAAAAAATAAAAAAGGTAATTGAAAGTGAAAGAATTGATTTAAGAGAAATTATTTTAAAATTAAAAGAAAAAAATTTTGAAGAAATTTATTTTGAGGAAAAAATTGAAATAGACCTTGATAAGGATTTTGAAGAAATTTATATTTATCCTTCCCTTTATAAATTTGGATACGAGGTAAAATTTTCAGAAAATTTAAATAAGGTTTTCTAAAATTTTTTTCATCCTTTGGGCATTTTCAAGCATTGAATGGTCATTGTTAAAAAATACATAAACCTTTAAAGGTTTTGTTTTAAAAATTTTTTCTGCAACTTCCTTTAATTCTTCATCATAATAATAATGGGAATACCAATCAGTTCTTCCATGCATTCTTAAATAGACAATTCCATTTAAATTAATTATATCCCTTGGGAAGCAAGGTGCATCCATTGAAACCCATGTAATATTTAAATTTTTTGCCCATTCATAATTTTCTTTTTTAAACCATGAATCTTCCCTTACTTCAAGTGCAAACTTTCCTTTTAAATTTGTAAATTCAATAAATTTTTCTACTTTATCCTTATTTTTATCGGAAAAATTTGGAGGTGTTTGAAAAAGATAAAAATCTATAAAATCATCAAGTTCTTTAAATAAATTCTTAAATTTTATCCAAGTATTATATGCCCTTTCAGAAAATTTAAAAACATGTGTAATGAGCTGATTAACTTTTATAGCCCATCTTAAATTTTTCCCCTTTTTTGCCCATGATTTTATATGAGAAGGAAAAGGAAATCTATAAAAGGAAACATTTAATTCAACTGCATTTAAATTTGAATTTTCAACAAACCAATCAAAATTTCCACCTTCATTCCAGGAATAGGACCATCCAGAAGTTCCAACAAATATTTTCAT
>CAZUSI010000038.1:0-2362 GCA_964623395.1 uncultured bacterium
CATTTTCTTTATAATTTTAATTCTTTAAGGAGGAATTATGGAAATTCTAAACTACGATATCATAATTGTGGGAGCAGGTTTAGCAGGACTAAGAGCAGCAGTTGAAATATGTAGAAAAAATGATAAGGTAAAAGTTGCAATTGTTTCAAAAGTTCAACTTATGAGAGCACATTCAGTTTGCGCAGAAGGTGGAACAGCAGCAGTTTTAAATCCACATGACGGTGATAGTTTTGAGCTCCACGCATGGGATACTGTAAAAGGTGCGGATTTTTTAGCAGATCAAGATGTTGTTACAAGATTCGTTAAGGCATGCCCTGAAGAAATATATCTATTGGAACACTGGGGAATTCCATGGTCAAGGAAGGAAGATGGAAGAATAAATCAAAGACCTTTTGGTGGTCATACATATCCAAGAGCAACATTTGCAGAAGATAAAACAGGTTTTTTTGAAATGCAAACCCTTTATGACACCCTTTTAAAATTTAATAACTGGGATAGATTTGAAGAAGTATTTGTTACAAAAATTTTTATTGAGGATGGAAAATTTCACGGAATTTATGCCTATGACTTAATTAATGGAAAGTTTATTGTTTTAAAAGGCAAAGCATGCATAATGGCAACAGGTGGTGCTGGAAGAATATATGCATTTACAACATTTTCCCATAGTGTTACAGGTGATGGTATTGCACTTTGTTATAGAGAAGGAATTCCTTTAAAAGATATGGAATTCATGCAATTCCATCCAACAGGTCTTGTTCCTTCTGGAATTTTAATGACAGAAGCATGTAGGGGAGAAGGAGGACATTTAAAGAATAATAAGGGGGAAAGATTTATGGAAAAATATGCCCCTGATAAAATGGAACTTGCACCAAGAGACATTGTCTCAAGGGCTGAAATGACTGAAATACTTGAAGGGAGGGGATTTAAGGGACCAGATGGTCTTGATTATGTTTATCTTGATCTAACACATCTTGGAAGGGAAAGGATACTTGAAAGATTGCCTTTAATAAGAGAAGTTACAATAAAATATATAGGAATTGACCCAATTGAAAAACCAATACCAGTTAGACCTGTTCAGCATTATACGATGGGTGGGATAGATGTTGATATTGATGGAAGAAGTAAAGTTCCAAATTTATTTGCAGCAGGCGAAGTTGCCTGCAATGGATTACATGGAGCAAATAGGCTTGGAACAAATTCAACAGCAGAATGTCTTGTATTTGGAAGAATAGCAGGTGAAAAAGCACTTGAATTTGTTTTAAATGAAAAATTTGAACCAAAAATTAGTGAAGGGAAAATAAAAGATGAGGAAAAGAGAATAAATAATTTTTTTGAAATGGATGGGAAAGAGAATTTATATTCACTTAGAAGGGAGTTAAGGCAAACAATGGATAAATATGTTGGGGTTTTTAGGGATGGTGAAGGACTTAAAATTGCAATTGATAAGATAAGGGAAATAAAAGAGAGATTTAAAAATATAAGAATAAATGATAAAAGCAATTATTACAATACTGATTTAACATCTGCACTTGAACTTGAAAACATGATAGATGTTGCAGAGGTTGTTGCAGTTTGTGCTTATGAAAGAAAAGAATCAAGGGGAGCACATGCAAGAAGGGATTATCCAAAAAGAGATGATGTAAATTATTTAAAGCATACAATTGCAGAATATACAAAGGAAGGTCCAAAAATTTCTTATAGAGATGTTAAAATAACAATTTGGAAACCTGTTGAAAGAAAATATTAGGAGGAAATTAATGAAAAATAAAAAGGGAATTTTTGGATGGATTTATTTAAAGAGTTCAAATTTTGAAAGATATCTTTATACACTTCATAGGATAACAGGATTTATTCTTGTTATCTATATAACATTTCATATAATACTTATGGGACAAAGAGCATTTGGAGAAGAGAACTGGATAAAAACTTTGAAATTTCTCGGAATAACCTTTGAAAATGGAAAATATATAGCAAATCCATTTGTCCATTTCTTAGAATATCTTCTTGTAGTGGCAATTCTTTTTCACGCCTTTAATGGAATGAGATTAATATTCATAGAGATTGGATTTTTAATCCCTAAACCTGAAAGACCTATCTACCCTTACATTCCAAAATCAATAGTTTCATCAAGACCTTTCATGATATTTTTAATGATAATTGCCTTTTTCTTTGCAATAATTGGAATTTATGAATTCTTTTTAACTCATTGAGGAGGAAAAATGAAAAAAATAATCATAATAGTTATTTTCTCTACACTTTATGCAAAAGAAATTCCTTATACACTTGAAGACCGTGATCGTCTTTTAAGGATTGAAGTAATGCTAAAAGAATTTCAAATTAGGGTTGATAAACAATTTGAATC
>CAZUSI010000038.1:2462-14406 GCA_964623395.1 uncultured bacterium
TAAACAATTTGAATCAATTGAAAAAAGATTTGAATCAATTGAAAAAAGATTTGATCAGATAATAAATATTATGATTGGAATTGTAATGGCTTTTGCATGTATTGTTGCTGTTACAATTGGTTTTGCAATTTGGGATCGCAGAAGCATGCTTAAATTGGTGGAAACAAAAATGAAAGAAACTAAGGAAATAATAGAAGAAATAGATAAAATAAAAATAAAAAATCTTATTGAAATTTTAAGAGAAATTGCTAAATCGGATACAAAAGTAGCAGATGCTTTAAAAAAATTTAACCTTATGGAGGGAAAATGAAAAAATTAAATTTTTGGATAATTCATTTAATTACAGGATTTTTTATATTCTTTCTTCTTCTATGGCACACCCTTTATATGCACTATCCTTATTTAATAAAACAAATGGGATATGGAACTACTTCACCACTTATATTTAGTGAGGTTATTCAAAGGGCAAAATCTTATTCCTTTAAAATTGCCTATGTTTTATTTTTGATTTTTGTCCTTTATCACGCCTTTTATGGATTAAAAAACATAATTCTTGAAACAGAATTTGGAAAAAAATTTGAAAATCTTGTTAAAATTTTAATTTCAATTGTTGCAATAATCCTTTTTATTTATGGATTTTTTACAACAATTAAAATTGGAGGATAAAGTGAAGGAGATAATTTTTAAAATTAAAAGATTTGATCCCAAAAAAGATAAAAAGCCATATTTTAAAGAATATAAAGTTCCTGTCCACGAAGGTGAAACTGTTCTTGACGCATTAATATTCATTAAAGAAAACATTGACTCAACAATTTCAATAAGATATTCTTGTAGAATGGGGGTTTGTGGTTCATGTGGAATGATAATAAATGGAAGGCCTGAACTTGCCTGCCATACTCAAATTTTAGAACTTAAAAAAAATATTATAACATGTGAGCCAATGTATAATTTACCAATTGTAAAGGACCTTGTAGCAGATTTAAGAAATTATTTTGAAAAACATAAGAGCATAAAACCTTATATAATAAGGGATGATAAAGAGGAAATGGAAAAACCAAAAAGGGAATACATGCAAACCTCTTCAGAGCTTTTAAAATTTCTTCAATTTTCCTATTGTATAAAATGTGGATTATGTATAACACAATGTCCAACATGCTCTTCCTCAGAAGAATTTTTAGGACCATTTGTTTTGACACAGGCATATAGATATTCAATTGATTCAAGAGATAAGGGATTAAAGGAAAGGATTAAAATAATTGAAAAATCTATTCCAAATTGCCATTTCGCAACTGCATGCTCTACTGCATGCCCAAAAGGTGTTGATCCTGCACTTGCAATTCAGCTTTTAAAAAGGATCTCAGTTTTAAATTCTCTTGGAATTTTTAAAAAGAAAATAGCAGAGATTACTCCCCCACCCCCTGAAATAGGTCCTAATAAGGATAAATATCCAAAAGCACCTGAGCCAACTGTTTAAATTTGAAAGATGAATTAATTGTTTTTTTAACAGCAATTTTACCAGTTTCAGAATTAAGGGGGGCAATTCCACTTGCTCTTTTAAAATTCAATTTTCCTTTATGGAAGGCATTTTTAATAGGAATAACTGGAAATACATTACCCTGTATTCCTTTAATTCTATTTTTAAATTTATTTGAAAAATTTTCAGAAAAAAATAAAATTTTAAATAAAGTTTTTAAATTTTTCAAATTAAGGGCATTAAAAAGGAAAAAACTCATTGAAAAATATGAAATTATTGGAATATATCTATTTGTCTCAATTCCACTCCCATTTACAGGTGCATGGACTGGCTGTCTTCTTGCCTATCTTTTCCAAACACCCCCCTTAAAAACATTTCTTGCAGTATTCTTTGGAATTCTAACAGCAGGAATTATTGTAAGTGGAATTTTAATTGTTGGAATAAAATGGGGTATAATTTCTGGAATTATTTTTGGAGCCCTTATAATTTTAATATTAAATTTTTTAATAAAATGATTTTAAATTTTATTTTTAATTTTCTTCTTGGGAAAAAATATATATACGATGTATATTATGGAATAATTGGAGCAGGGATTGCGATTGTTGAAGTTCCTGAAACAAAAATTATAAGAGATATCCCCTGTTATAGAGTTGTTGCATCAGGTTATACAAATAAATTTTTTTCAATTATTTTTTATGTAAATGATAGAGTTGAATCTTATATAGATACACAAAATTTAAGAACAATAAGATATGAAAAACATTTAATTGAAGGAACATGGAAACAGGATGAATATGTTGATTTTTATCCTGACAAAAAATTTGCCGTTTATTTTTTAAAAAATGATACTGTTCCAATTCTTGATAATTCTCTTGATGTTGCTGGAATTCTTTTTTTAATAAGAAAAATGAACATTTCAGTTGGTGAAACACTTATTTTTAATCTTCATATTGATAGAAGAAACACAAGATTAAAGATATTTGTTGAAAAAGAAGAAGATGTTGAAACTGGGATTGGGAAAAAAAGAGCATATTTGCTTAAACTTATAACAAAAGATAAGGAATATAAAGGGAAGTCAGGTCTTGAAACAATATTTGGTTCAAAAGGTGGACTTTCAGTTTGGATTTCAAATGATGAAGAAAAAAAAATTTTAAAAATTTCTGCAAAGTTATTTTTTGGTTCAATAAGGGCAATTTTAAAGGAGGTTAAAGAATGAGAAAAAAATTTTATAGGGAATCATTTTTTGGAAAACATTACTATATTTATAAAATAAAAAATTGGATTTTAAAGAAGAAAACAAAATATCAAAAGGTTGAAATATGTGAGCTTGAATTTTTTAAAAAAACAGTATTCTTAGATGAAAAGATACAATCAGCAGAAATTGATGAATTTTTTTATCATGAGGCACTTACTCATCCTGCAATGCTTTTAAATGATAATCCAAAAGATATTTATATAATTGGAGGTGGAGAAGGAGCAACATTAAGAGAAGTTTTAAAATATGATATTGAAAGATGTATTATGTGTGATATAGATGAAGAATTTGTTGAAATATGTAAAAAATATTTACCTGAATGGCATCAGGGAAGTTTTTTTGATAAAAGAAGTTTATTAATTTATAAAGATGCAAGAAAAGATTTAGAAGAAAGAGAAGAAAAATTTGATGTTATAATTTCTGATTTAACAGAACCAATAGAAGAAAGTCCTTCTTCTTATCTTTTTACATTGGAATTTTATGAAATAGTTAAAAAAAGATTAAAGGAAGATGGGATATTTGCAATGCAATCAGGAAGCACAATCCCCTATTATAATCTTTTTTTCTGTTCCAATTATAAAACTTTAAAAAAAGTTTTTAAATTTGTTTTACCTTATGAAATATACATGCCTTCCTTTAATATGTCATGGGGATTTTTTGTTGCATCCGATAAAAATTTTATAAAGGATATAAATTGTGAAAATTTTGAAATAAAAATAAAAAATAAAAATATATTTGAAAAATTAAAATTTTTAACACCACCTTTTCTTGAAAAAATGTTTATATTGCCAAAAAATTTAAAAAGGGATTTAGAGGAAAAAGGAAGAATTTTAAAAGATGACAAACCATTTATATGGGAAATTGAATTTTAAAAAAGAAATGAAGTAAAATTAAAATTTTAAAAGGAGGTTTTATGAAAAAATATCTTGTAATGTTTTTATTTTTAAGTATCTCGTGTATAAAAATACCAAAGGAACAGCCAAAATGGTGGGTAACATTAAGGGTTCCAATAGGTGATTCAGTTGTAACAGTTTATGATATTTTTAAAGATAAACCCGATAAATATGAAATAATTCATGAATCTCCTGAAATTGACTCTGTTTTTTCAATTCAAAAACATTCTGAAGTAAATATTTATTTTGATACGATTCCAAATCAGGTTTTTTATGCAAGTTTAAGAAGGTCTTTGGGAAAGGATATTGATACAATGCGTTCCCTTTTTAGGTCATTATTATTTACAATGATTGGAAAGGTTAAAATTAAGGGAAATATAAATGATACAGTTAAAGGATATGTAAGATTTACTCCATGGTGCTGGGATACAGTTGGTGATACAATGAAAATATATAAAGATGACACAATTTATTTTAAATTTAATCCAGGAAATATTGATACAATTATAAGAGTTATTTATCCAAACTTTCCTTTTGGCCCCCATAAACTTCAAATAAGAGTTGAAGATGTAAGGATAAATTCAGGAACAGGATTATTTGATACAATAATTGGAACAAAAAGGGTATTGTTTGCTGCACAACTTCTTAATGATATTATTTTTACAAAAGAGGATACCTTTGAAACTGAAAAGGAAATAAGAAAGGCAGCAAAAAAAGGACAGGTTGCAAAAATCAAAATTGTCTTAAATTTTAGACATTCAATTCCAGCAGGAGGTTATGCAACAATATATTTAAAAGGTCTTGAATGGCCACCTGATTCAGTTATTCATGATTTTCCCTTTTATTCTGCACCAAAGGATTCAGTTACCGGTAAATCAATAAATTCTAAGTCATGGTCTGATACCTTAGAACTTGTAAGAGACGATTTTAATGTCTTTCAAGATTCTCTTGTATTTTATGTTTTAAAAGTTAGGATTCCAAAACAGGGAAATGCATATATAAGGTCAACTGATAGTTTGAGAGTAAGTGGATGGATTGAAGCAACAGTTTTAACCGATATGGAAACATTTGAGGAGGTAAAATGAAAATTTTAATTCTTTTATTTTCTTATTATGTATATCCAAATACAGGGATGTGGGTTGGCTCTTCATACGCATACGGTTCACAGGCAATATTTTATAATCCTGCTTTGCTTTCTTCAAAACTTGCACCTTCTTTTTCCTTCTCATTTCCCCTTTCAGGATTTATTGGATTTACAAACAATACATTTTCAATAGAATGGTGGAACAAAATGGCAAGTAAGGCAAATAAGGGTGATACTTTAACAGAAAAGGATAAGGATGAATTTTTAAGCTCAATACCCGGTAATTTCTTTAAATTTCATCTTGCAAATGAACTAACAGGCCTTTCATTTTCTTATAAATATTTTGGACTTGGTATAAGAAATGTGAATGCAACTTACTTGAAAACAACAAAGGATTTCTGGTCCCTTTCCTTTTTTGGAAATGAACTTGGTAAAGTATACGATTTAAATGATTTTGATGGTGAAGCAATATCATACATAGAAACAAGATTTGGACTTGCAAACAAATATGACTATGATGAAAACATTAGATTTCTTTATGGACTTTCTTTCTCTTACATAATTGGTATAGGATATGCAGAAGTTCTTGATTTTAGAGCAGCACTTAATTCTGGGAAAAGGGCAATTTCAGGATATGATACATTAAAGGCAAGATATGGAATTGGTGGAAATGGAATTTCCTTTGATTTAGGTTTTGGTGGAAATTATAAGGATAGATGGGCACTTGGAATTTCAATTTCCAACATTTATTCTTATACAAAATGGGGGAAAGGTCTTCCATTTGGTATAGATTTAGATTTAAAAAATTATGCTGAGGAAGGATACCATTATGGAAGAATTGAAGATTTTAACATTTGGAATTTAGTAAATAAAGAAAAAAGGGAAAGTATAGGAATTGATACATCTGAAACTTATAAAATAGAACCCTTTACAAAAAGGTTACCACCTGTTTTAAGGCTTGGTCTTACATATTTTAATCCTGAAAAGATGTGGAAAATATTTTTTGATTATGAGCAAGGTTTTTCTGAAAGGGCACTTTCAAGCACAATGCCAAAATTATCTTTTGGTGGTGAATATCCTTTAAAGGAATGGTTTTTATTAAGAAGTGGTCTTACAATTGGAGGACATCATGGAATAGCACTTTCCTATGGAATCGGTTTTTCCTTTGATTACTTTTATTTTGATCTTGGATATTCTCATTCAAGGGGATTTTTTACAAAGAGTAATGGTGAAGCATTAAGTCTTTACTATGGTCTTAGAACACCAATGAAGGGTAAAATAAAAGGAACAATTGAAGATTCTTTAACTGGTAAACCACTTATTGCAGAGGTAAATATCTATAAAGGTGATAAACTTATTAAAAAATTATCTTCTAATGAAAATGGAATTTTTATCTATTCTTTATCTTGCGGAGATTATATTGTTGAAGTTAAAAAGGAAAAATATTTTCCAAAAAAACTTCCTGCTGAGGTTAAAAGTTCTAAGGAAACATTCCTTACCTTTAAACTTGTTCCTACATATGGAATACTTGCTTTAACAGTAAAGGATGCATTAACAGGTGCTCCAGTTGTTCCTGATATAACAGTTAAATTTAAAGATAGAGAGGAAAAATTAAAAACTGACACACTTGGATTTTTGAAAATGCAGATGGAAGGTGGAGAATATACATTCATATTTGAACATCCTGATTATTATAAGAGAACAGAACCAATAATAATTAAACCTGCAACTTTTACTGAAAAGGAAATTCTTTTAAAACCAAATAAGGGAATAGTTCTTGGAAAAGTTTATAATGCACAAACAAATGAACCACTAATTGCAAATATGACTGTTAAAGATTCTGTTGGTAAAATTGTAAGTGAATTTCAAAGTAAGCAAGATGGAACTTATGAAATAACACTTCTTGCAGGGACATATTTATTTGAAGTAAATGTTCCAAAACCAGAAAAACCAAGATATATTCCACAGGCTGCATATGTTTCTGTAAGAGGAGGGGAAAAGAATATAAAGAATTTTGCAATGCTTCAAGAAAAAATGGTATTTACATTTAGAAACATATATTTTGATTTTAATAAAGCAACAATAAGACCAGAATCTTATCCAATTCTTGATTCAATTGCACAGGTTTTAAAGGATAATCCAACAATGAAAGTTGAAATAGGTGGTCATGCTGATGAAAGGGGGACAAGAGCTTATAACTATAGATTAACCGATGCAAGGGCAAATTCTGTTAAAACATATTTTGTAACAAAACATGGAATAGATCCAAAACGCCTTATAGCAATTGGATATGGTGAAGATAGACCTGTGATTCCAGGAGCAAAAACAGAAGATGAGCATCAGATGAACAGGAGGGTTGAATTTAAGATACTTGGTGAAATAAAGTAATTGATTTATTTAATAGGATTAATTCTTTTCCTTTTAACAATTTATTTATATTTAAACTCTTCTTTTTTAAAAAAACTTTCATTTGAAACTTTAAGAATTTACCTTTTCCTTCATTATTTCTTTTTACTTTCAGGTGGATATTTAATCTCAATCTTTTTGAAAGAATATAAAATAAAAAATTTTTTTGAGTTTTTAATAACTTCTTTTTCCCTTTTCTTACTTTTTCAATCAGCACTTATTTTAAACGATTATTTTGATAAGGAGGGTGATAGATACATAAGGGAAACAAATCCATTTTTTTATGAATATAAAAAGAAAGAGGTAATTTTTTATTTCTTATTCTTCACAATTTCTTCTCTTATTTTATCCTCCTTTTCTTTAAGAATTTTTCTAACATTTTTATTTTCCCATATTTTACATATAACATATTCAGTTCCTCCAATTAGATTAAAAAAATATTTCCCTTTAAATCTTTTAATTCTTGGAATTGCTGCATTTTTTTCATTTATGATGGGATTTGGAATAAATCTTCCATATAAAGAATTGCCCCAAAAGATTTATCTTTTAATATTTCTTGCATTAACTCCTGCAATATCTTTTAGAGATTTGCTTGATTTTCAAGGTGATAAAATTTTGGGAGTTAAAACATTACCTACAATTTTTGGAAAGGAAAAAGGGAAAAATTATTCTGCAATTTTAATATTATATTCCTATCTTGTAGTCCCCTTAATCTTAAAATTCTTTTTACTTTATTTGATTTCAGCTCCTCTTGGAACATTATCATTTTTTGAAATTAAAAAGGAGAATATGAATCAATTAAAAATTTTTAACTATTATTTCTTATTTTTATTCACAATTATAATAATTTTTGGAATTAAACCGGAGATTCTTTTATGAAGGAAATGGGATTTACAGAACATCTTGAAGAATTGAGAAAAAGGATAATAAGAATTTTAATATATCTTTTAATTGGAGCAATTTTCAGCTATATAATTTCACCTTATATTTTAAATTATATTAAAAAACCAGTTGGAAAAATATATTTCTTTTCTCCTCAGGAAGCATTTATTGTAAAAATAAAAGTTTCAATTTTCTTTTCCTTTATTTTAATATTTCCACTTATAATTTATGAAATATGGAAATTTGTTGAACCAGGTCTTTATAAAGAGGAAAAACAAAAAATTTTCCCATTTCTTTTATTTGGAATATTTTTGTTTTATGCTGGTTTATTTTTTTCAATTTTTTTAGCATATCCAATTGGAATTAAGGTATTACTTTCCTTTGGCTCAAACATTATTGAACCTTTAATTGGAATAGACAATCTTTTCAAATTGTTTTTTTACTTAACAATTTCTTTTGGAATTCTTTTTGAATTTCCAATAGTGATTTTAATTTTAACACGCCTTGGAATAATTTCACCTGATACTTTACAAAAAAGAAGAAGGGAAATAATAGTTTTTATATTTTTAATAGGTGCAATAATAACACCTTCTGTTGATGCATTAACACTTATTTTAATAGCAATTCCCATTTATCTCCTTTTTGAAATATCAATAATTGTTGCAAAAAAAATAAAATGAGGATAAAAATTTTAATTGAATATGATGGAAATGAATTTTATGGATGGCAAATTCAAAAAAAATTTAAAACATGTCAGGGTGAAATTGAAAATGCATTAAAAAAAATTTTTTTAAGAGAAATAAGAATAAAGGGGGCTTCAAGACTTGATAGGGGAGTTCATGCAATTTCACAAGTTGCTCATTTTGATATTTCAAAAAAAATTTTAAATAGATATTTTAAAAGTTTAGAGGATTTTAAAAGGAGTTTAAATTCAATTTTACCGGATGCAATTTATATAAAAGACATTCAAGTTGAAAAAAATGATTTCCATGCAAGATTTTCAGCAAAAGGGAAAATATATGTTTATAAAATATTTCTTGGACGTTCCCCTTTAAAAAGAAAATACTTTTGGGAAATTGATTATAAAATAAATATAAATTCTTTATATAAAATGGCAAAATTTTTAAAGGGGGAAAGAGATTTTAAAAAATGGGCACCTGGGCATAAAGGAAAAGGATTTGTGAATATTTTTGATGCAGGATGGAAAAGAAAAGGTAATGTTTTAATCTTTTACATTGCAGGAAACAGATTTCTGAATAAACTTGTAAGGAGCATAGTAGGACAGATGGTTTTTTTATCAAAGGAAGGAAATTATTTAAAATTTAAAGAATATCTTGAAAAGGGACCTGAAAAGATAATAATTGCCCCTCCAAATGGGCTTTATCTTGCAAAAGTTTTTTATGAAAAATATAATAAGAAAATGCTTAAAGAAATCATTTCTTAATATTCAAATTCCTCTCTTTCCTCCTCAATTTCTTTTCTTATTTTCTTCTCTGGTTTATAACCCCTGAAATCATAAGTTAATGTTAAAATTAAAATTGGAGCTTCGTGCTTAAAGGTTTGATAATATTTATAATCCTTTTCATCTATTTCAAAACCCCTTTTTGAAGTTTTAAAAATATCCCTTACCTGTAAATTTAAAATTAAATTTCTGTTTAAGAAAAATTTTTGAAAAGAAAGGTCAAAAGTAATAAATTCCTTTTCTTTTCCTTGAAAGGAATTTGAAGGACTTGTATAGATTGAAATTATTTGGAGACGGGAAGAAAAGGGAATAAAAGCTGTTAAATTAAACCTTAAATTATAATTAATTTCTCCCTTTGTTACTTTTTCACCATAAATTTCTCCCTTTAATTTATAAAAATAAAAATCAAAAACAGGATTTATTGTTAATATTTTAAAAATATTTTTATTAAAGGAAATCTCACTTCCGAAAGAAAAGGATTTTCCTGCATTTACTGGTGTATGAAGAAATACTGAATCGTTATAAGGAATTCTTGTCCTTTCAATCTTATTATTAATTATTCTATAATAGGTTTCAAAGTTAAAAGAACCTTTTAAAATTTCCTTATTTATTCCTGTTTCAAAATTTTCAATATATTCGGGCTTTAAATCAGGATTTCCTTTCCTAACATTATAAGCATCCATCCATGTTAAAATTGGTTCAAGCCAAAAATCCCTCGGTCTTGTTATCCTTCTTGAATAACTTAAAAATATTTCATTTAATTTTAAAAATTCATAGGAGAAATGGAAAGTTGGAAAATAATCAATTTTTTTAAAGATATATCTTAAATTTTTATCAGAATATCCTATTTTTCTATTACTGTATTCAATTCTTAAACCAATTTGATATCCTGCATTTTTTAATTCTCCTCTAAACAATGAATAAATTGCCTGAACATTGTTTTTATATCCAACTTCATGACACATACTATCAACAATTTCAAATTTTTCTTTCTCGATATCATAAATATAAAAATCTGTTTTATCTTTACTTAAAGAATACTCTCCTCTATAACCTGTTTCAATTTTAAAATTTTTGCTTAAAGGCCTAAAATATTCAATTCTTGATATAAATCTATTTGAGGAACCTAATTCAAACCTTTTATTTCCACTTAATATATAATTTAAACTATCCCTTTTATAATTTTCATTCCTTTCATCACTATTTCTTTTACTATAAGAAAATTCTGTATAAAGATTATGATTTTCACCATTAAATTTCTGTTCATCATTAAAAACTATTTCAAAAAAAGGACCTTTTCTTTCAAAAAAACCATTTGTTTTATAAAAATTTTTTAAAGTATCAAAAATCTCCTCATATTCGGAAAAACCTTTATTTTTCATATTAAATAGTCCATAATTTGCTAAAATGCCAATTTTATTTGAATTTTTTATATTAAAATCAATTCCTGCCCTTAAACCATAAGGGTTAAATATCCTTTTTGTTTCTCCATTTGATTTTATTTCCTTATCATATATTTCCCTTTCAGAATAAATTTTATCCCTAAAGCCCCTTTTATTATAATTTAAATTTAAAAAACTTTTTATATTTTCCCTTTTATAATTTAAAATGATATCTCCTCCATATTTTTCATTAAGACCAGCATTTAAATTTATAACTCCATTTATCCCTTCTTCTTTTCCTTTTTTAAGAACAATATTTATTATTCCAGAAGTTCCCTCTGCTTCATATTTTGCAGATGGATTTGTTATTATTTCAATTTTCTCTATTGAAGAAGCAGGTATCTGCTGTAAGGCATCAGAGGGTTCAAGAGGAGATTGTCTCCCATCTATATAAAGAAGAAAGTTTTCACTCCCCCTTAATTTTATATTTCCCTCAACATCAACACTTACAGAAGGAACATTTTTTAAAATATCAATTGCTGTTCCTGATAATGAAGTTCCAATTTTACTAACTTCTATAACTTTTTTATCAACCTTATAGGTTATTGGTAATGGTTCAGAAACAACTTCTTTTGTTTCAAGAAGAATTGAAGAAACTTCAAGGTATATTTTTCCAATTTCTAAAATTCTATTTTCAGGAGTTATCTTAATAGAAGAAATTTCCTTTTTCTCATATCCTAAGAATGTTATCCTTAAAAAATATAAACCAGGTCTATTTACCTTTATTATGAATTCACCTTTATTATCAGTCAATACTCCACCAACAAAAGAAGAATCTCTTTCATTAAAAATTGATACACTCACATATTCAAGTGGAGTATGTGTTTCCTTGTCAAGAACAATACCCCTTATTATCCCCTGAAAAAATGTCTCCCTTTTTTGAAATTGCGAATTCAAATAAGTTAAAGATAATAATATTATTAAAAGTTTTTTCATAATTATTCTCCCTATTTAAAAATATTAGACAAAATTTTAAAGTTAAAGGTTCCTATTTGTTTACACCACATTTTTGAAATTATAATAATATTCTAATGATAAATTTTTTA
>CAZUSI010000039.1:0-13588 GCA_964623395.1 uncultured bacterium
CATAATTCCTCCTTTTAATTTTAAATAATACAGGATTTTTAAAAAAAGTCAAGAAGATGTATAATTCCATAACATTTTGGAATAGTATTTATTTTTCAACGATTTTTAATTTTGTGGATATAATATAATGGAGATTTATATGATAAATTGATTATAATTTAAATCTTATGGGAATATTGATTTCTTTTTTTATCACATTGCCTTGGATTTTTTTTAAATTTTTAGAAATTCACTTACCACCTTATCTTGTTGCAATTTTAAGTGGATTATGTATTGCAGGGGGAGCATATCTTTTAACAGTTTCAACAGAAGGAGCACAAATAGATTTTGCAAAGTCCCTTTCTTTTGCCTTCCTTGCACTTTTTGCTGTTTTACCTGAATACATTGTAGATTTTTATTTTGCCTGGATGGCTCCCCATAAAAAAGGATATTCATCATATGCACTTGCAAATATGACAGGTGCAAATAGACTTTTGATAGGAATAGGATGGTCACTTGTAATATTTTTATTTGTAATAAAATCAAAAAGAAAAAAATTAAATCTTGAAAAAACATTAAATCTTGAATTAAGAGCACTTTTAATTGCAACCATTTACGCCTTTATTTTATCCTTTAAAAATTCTTTAACTCTTTTAGATTCCTTAATTTTTTTATCAATATTTTTTGTTTATATTTATTATGCATCAAAATCTCATAAAGAAGAAATAGAAGAGACACCATTTTTAAAAAAATTGATTTCAATAGAAAAAGCAAAAAGACTTTTTATAATAGCACTCCTTTTCTTATATGCAGGATTTTGTATCTTAATTTCAGGACATGAATTTGCAGAATCACTTGTTAAAACAGGGAAAATTTTAAGAATTGAAGAATTTTTACTTGTTCAATGGATTGCACCTCTTGCTTCAGAATCACCTGAAATAATTGCAATGAGCATATTTGTCATAAAGGGTAAACCATCATCTGGTTTCAATGCACTTGTATCATCAAAAGTAAATCAATGGACACTTCTTGTTGGAACACTTCCAATAGTTTATGCAATTTCTGCTTTTTCTATTTTTGATGGACTACATATTGATTTAAGACAAAAAGAGGAAATATTTTTAACTGCTGCACAAAGTCTTTTTGCAGTAATTATTCTTGCAGATTTTGATTTTAACTTATTTGAGGGTTTTTTATTGCTTTTCCTTTTTTTACTACAATTTTTATTCCCCCATCCAAAAATAAGAATTATAATTGCCTTTATTTATATAATATTATCAATTCTTGCTTTATTTATAAAAAACAAAAGGGAAGGATTAAAAGAAAATTTTTTAAAATTTAAATGATTTCACCTTACGAAATTATTTTTTTAATGTACAAAATTTTTTATTTAAAAAAAAGAAAAGAATTTCCATTCCCTTCAATATGTACAGGTAGCCTTTTAATTGGAGGTGCAGGAAAAACACCATTAACGATAAAAATAGTAGAAAAATTAATAAATGAAAATAAAAAAGTTGCTGTAATTTTAAGAGGATATAAAAGAAAAATAAAAAAAGATTTAATTATAAAAGGAGAGGAATATTCACCTTATGAAATAGGAGATGAAGCATATATTTATTTAAAAAAATTTAAAGATAAAATTATAATTGGATTGTCAAAAAGAAGGGAAAAGATAGCAGAGGAAATTAAAAGGAATTTTGATATAGAGATATTTATTTTTGACGATGCCTTTCAATATTTAAAGTATATATTTTCAAAAAATATACTTGTATTACCTTATAAAATTTTTTTTAAAAAAGAAAATTTTTTCCCATTTGGAAAATTAAGGGAAGATTATAGCGGTATTAAAAGAGCAGACATTTTGGTTATAAATGAAAAATTTGATTTTTTAAAGGAAGAGGATAAGAAATTTATTAAAAAAATTTTAAAAAAGTTTGGATTTGAAAAAAATTTTTATTTTATGAGTTATATTTTTAAATATTTTAAAAATTCAAAAGATGAAATTATTCCTTTAGAAAAAATTAAAGATAAAAGGGTTTTTGCCTTTTGTGGAATTGGTGATGCGAAAAGTTTTTTTGATTTTCTTATTAAAAAGGATATAAAATTTGAAAAGATTAAATTTCAGGACCATCATTTTTATACAAAGAAAGAAATTAGTGAAATTTTTTCAAAAAAATATGATTATTTCATAACAACTGAAAAGGATATTATAAAATTTAAAGAACCACCAGAGAATTTAATATATCCTGAAATTGATGTTAAAGTTGATTTAAACCTTTTAAATTTTATATAATTTAAACTATGAAAGGGAAAGAAATTCCTATTTGGGAATTTAATAAAATAGTTGATGCACTTTTATTTTCAACAAGAGAAAATCCAAATGGGATTGCAATGAAAATGAGGAAAAATGGCTTTTTTAATGAAATCACATACTATGAACTCTGTGAAAATGTTAAAAAAGTTGCAGCTTATTTAAAATCAAAAAAATTTAAGAAGGGAGAAAGGGCTGCTATTTTAGGAGAAAATAGACCTGAATGGGGAATTTGTTATTTGGGAATATTATGGGCAGGTGGAATAGTTGTTCCCCTTGATTCAAGAGCAAGTGTTTCTGAATGGGGACATATATTAAGACATTCTGAATCAAAGTTTTTATTTGTTTCTGAAAAATTTTATGATGAAGTTATTGAAATAAAGGATGATATTCCAGAAGTTAAAGAAATAATATCTTTTGAATTTTTAACGCAAATATTTTCAGAAGAGAAAAAAATGGAAAAACCAGAAGAATTAGGAAGAGAAGATGTTGCAGTAATTTTATATACATCAGGGACAACTGGACTTTCAAAAGGTATAATGCTTACCCATGATAATATTCTTTCAAATATAGAGATGATGCTAAAAGTTCTTGATGTTGACGAAAAAGAAGTATTTTTTTCAGTATTACCAATACATCATGTATTTGAAGGAACATGCGGATTTTTGGCACCGATAACACTTGGATGTCAGATTTTTTATGCTCGCTCTTTAAAATCAAAGGAACTAATTGAGGATTTAAAGAGTGCAAGACCAACAATTTTCCTTGTTGTTCCACTCTTACTTGAAAAAATGTTAATGGGGATAGATAAAAAGATAAAAAAATCAAATATTATAAAAAAGGGATTATTTTATTCATTAAAGGGAATGTCTAAATTTTTACAAACAATAAAGTTTAAAAGTTCTTCAAAAATATTATTTAAAAGGGTACAAAAAGAACTTGGACTTGATAGATTAAAATACTTAATTTCAGGTGGTGCTGCATTGCCAAGATGGATATCAAAAGAATATGAAATCATGGGATTTCCAATTTATCAAGGTTATGGATTATCTGAAACATCACCTGTTGTAAGTGTAAATTTGCCAAATAAATGTAAAAATGAATCTGTTGGGCCTCCTCTTCCAGGTGTTGAAATAAGAATATTTGATCCTGATCCTGAAGGAATAGGAGAAATAGGAGTGAAAGGAAAAATAGTTATGAAAGGATATTATAAAAATGAAGAGGCAACAAAAAAAGTTTTTAGAGACGGATTCCTTTTAACAGGGGATATGGGAAAAATTGATAAGGATGGATTCCTTTATGTTACAGGAAGAAAAAAATCAGTAATTGTTACAAAGGGTGGAAAGAATATTTATCCTGAAGAAATTGAAGAAAAATTGTTACAATCTCCATTTATAAAAGAAGTTCTTGTTCTTGCAAGAATACATCCAAAAACAAAAGTTGAAGAAATTCATGCAATAATTTATCCTGATTTTGAATTTATTGATGAATGGGCAAAAGAAAAGGAAATTGAAATTACCGATGAAAAATTAAATAAAATAATTGAGGAAGAAATTGAAAAGGTAAATAAAGAACTTGCAGATTATAAAAGAGTGAGGAGTTTTTCATTAAGGGAAGAAGAATTTCCAAAAACAACAACTCAAAAGATAAAAAGATATTTATTTGAACAAGGAGGAATTGAAATAAGTTGAAATTAAGAGATTTAATTTTTTTAATAATTATAATAATAATTTTGGGTATCTGGTTTTTATACAATAAATTCTATGTTTCTCCATTAAAAAATTATGTAAAGGAACTTGAAAAGGAAAGGGAAGTTTTTACAGAAAAATTATCAAAGGAATTAAAAAATTTAATGGAAGTAGTTCAAGTAGAAAAGAAGGAAACTTTGCCAAAAATTTTTGAAGAAGCAAAAAAAATTCTTTCAGATGAATTTTCATTAAAGGAAGAAAGAAATAAAATAGAAATTGAAATTCAAACAGATGACATATTTGAACCAGGTGGATATAAAATTTCAAAAAAGGGAGAAGAAAAATTATCTAAACTATATGAATTTTTAACAAAAATAAATTTCAAGGAAATTGAAGTAGGAGTTCATACAGATAGAACACCTGTAAAAAGTAAGGAAGAGCTCTTTCCAACAAACTGGGAACTTTCTGCAAGAAGGGCAACAGAAATTTTAAGATATTTAATACAAAAAGGAATACAAGAAGAAAAAATTTATGCAACAGCTTATGGGAGTTCAAGGCCTGTTGAAAAATCTTTAAAGATTGAATTGCAGAAAAAAAATAGAAGAGCAGTTTTCAAAATATTCTTTTGAAAAATTATATAATAGAATTTTTAAGACTTAAAAAAAATCTTCCAACGATTGCCCATATTACTTTAAACATAAAATGTATGCATAGATGTAAAACATGTTCTTACTGGAAAATTTATGAAAATTATAAGGACTTTGGAATGGAAAAGGAAGAAATATTTAAAATTGCTGATGATTTAATTTCCTTTGGAATTAAAAAATTTTTATTTGTTGATACTGAACCACTTTTAAGAAAAGATTTAAGTGAAATAATAAAATATATAAAAGAAAAAAATGGATATGTTCAAATTGTTACAACCGGTATGAACTTGAATGAAGAAATTGCTAAAAATTTGGTTTCTTCAAAAGTTGATTTAATAAAATTTTCAATAGATGGATTTGATGAATTGAATGATTCTATAAGAGGTGTTAAAGGTGCTTATAAAAGAGCAATTGAGGGAATAAAAATTTTAAAAAAAATAAGAGGAGAAAAAAATAAGCCATTGATCGGTGTTATAACATGTGTTTCAAAATTAAATATAGATAAAATAGAGATTATAAAGAAAAAAATAGATGAAGATACGGGTGGAATTGATCTCCATTTTTTTGGAAAAGTAATTGAAATAAAAAAAGAAGTTTTTGAAAATACAAAATGGAAGAATAAAAAAGTTGGTGCATTAAATCTTTTAAAGGAAAATGAAAGTTTAAGTTTAAACTATATTGAAACAAAAAAATTTTTAAAATTTGAAAACAAAAATAATTTTTCAAAAATAATAAATTTACTTGATAGAATTTTTTATACGAAAAAGAAAAAATGCCCATCTTTTCATCAAGTCCATATAGATGTTGAAGGGAATTTAATCCCCTGCTCTTTTTTACCTGGAATAAAACTTGGAAATTTAAAGGAAAAAAGCATAAAGGAATTATGGAGAAAAGATAAACATTTAGAATTTTTAGAATATTTAAGAAAAAAGGGATTTCCAATATGTTATGAGATATGTTGGAAGGAAAATATATTTAATATTTTTTCAAGAAATGCAAGTTTAAGGGAATTTATATTTAAAAGGATTGGAAAATTTTAGGAGGTTAAAATGAAGGTTTTGATTTTTTTAATAATGAGTGAGATATTTCAGTTAAAAATTGGGAAGGAAAAAATTGAAAGCCTACTTGTTCAAAATTTCAAAGCGGAAAAAAAAGAAAACTTTTGGAATATAACCGGAAAGATAACAAAAAATATTGAAGAATATATAGTTTTTGAATATGAGGATAAGGTTTTTAAAAAGATATGGAAGGAATTAATTTTCAATTTAAAAATTAAAATTGAAGAAAAGGAAAATAAAACTTTTTTAAAAACAGAATCTGAAATATATGTTCTTGGATGGCCTGAAAAAATTTTTATACCACCTTGTTATGAAAAAAGAAAATCAAATGGAAAAATTGAAAAAGAGATAGTTGATGCAATTAAAAATAAAAAAATTATGAAAAAGATTAAAAATTATATAGAATTTGAACCTTTAAAAAGTCCACCTTTTGAACAAAATATTGACCTTATAACCCCTCCTGATGGAAAACCACAAAATGAACTTACTTGTGAAATAAAAGGTTCAAAAATTGTTGCAGGATGGAACGATTATAGGGGAAGCACAAATGTTACAGTTGGTTTTTCTTATTCTCAAGATTCAGGAAAAACATGGTCACAAAACCAATTGCCAGCAAATGGATTATGGTATCCAGAGCAAGGAGACCCAACTTTATCATGGGGAAAAGGAGATACAGTTTATTTTGCTTTCATTACTTTTAATAGACAAACATGGCAAGGAGATATAGGTCTTTTAATATCACCTAATGGAGGAATTAACTGGACATATTCTTTAAATATAACTAATGATCCATATTTTGATGATAAACCATGGATAAGTGCTTATAATGATACAATTCTTTTAAGTTATGCAGGTGGACCAGGTTTTGATGTTTATTTTAGAAAATCAACAAATGGTGGAATAAGTTTTTCACAACCAGTTTTAATAAATACTTCCGGAAATGGTTCAATGCCAAAAAAAGGGCCTGGTGGTGAAATTTATGTTATGTGGGCACTTGATTATCCTCAAAATCCCAATTATGATCAAGGTATATGGATAAGAAAATCTATTGATGGTGGAAATACATTTTTACCAAAAGTTCATGTCGCTGACCTTTATGATAACCAAGATCTTTTACCATGGAGATGCTATTCAATTCCTTCAATGGATATTGATATGAATACAGGATATATTTATATTGTTTTCCAATCAACGGATCCAGGAAGAACAAACTGGGATATTTATTTTACAAGATCACAAGATGGTGGAAATTCTTTTACAACACCTATAAGGATAAATGATGTTACACAAGGACATCAATTTTTTCCATGGGTATCAGTTGATGAATCTGGTAAAATTCATGTAATATGGTATGATACAAGGACAGGTGGATATAATCTTGATGTTTATTATTCATATTCAGAAAATTATGGGGCAAGTTTTTCACAAAGTATAAGAGTGAATGATTATACAAAACCACCTATTTGGCAAACATTTATTGGTGACTATATTGCAATCGATGTTAAAAATGGAATTGTTGCTTGCGCCTTTTGCCATCCTTCACCTGATAATTCAAGTGATGATTCATGGTTTGCAAGAATGATCTTAACATCCATTTCTGAAAGGAAATTTCATTATACAAAAAAGAGATTTAAAACCATAAACCCAGATTTAAAAGATAAAAAAGTTTTTGATATAAATGGAAGAGAAATTTCTTATAAGAATTTAAAAAGTGGAATTTATTTTAAGAAAAATTTAAAAATATTAAAAATAAATTTTTAGAAATTGATATTTAAATTTGAAAATCCTTATAATTTTTAAAATGAAAATTAAAATTTTTTTATTATTTATTGTTTTCTTTTTCTCCTGTAAGGGATTAAAACCTTTACCAGAAATTTCGAATGTAGAAGAAAAAATACTTTCAAAAGGGACAAAAATACTTTTAAAATGGAAAAAATTTAAAGATATAGATGGATATAATATTTATTTTGATGGAAATAAAGAACCCAATTTTACATTGCCTCCAGATGTGGATTCCTTTTTGCTTTCTAAGCCAAGATTAAAAGTTGAAATAACTTTATATAGGGAAGATGCTGAATCAAGACCATATACAATTAATTATAAAGTTAAAGTTGATACATTTATATTTTATCCAAATTCTCTTGCAGATTCAACAAAACCTTCTGGTTTTTATTTTGATTCTCTTGGATATATAAAAAGAGTTAATACACGAGACACATTTATTAAAAAATGTGATTTTGTCTTTGAAGAAATAAATGATACTTTATATTTATATGGACCAAAGGGATGGTATGCACCATGGAATGAAAAAAATAATAAGATTTCAATAAATTTTTCAGATTCAATTATTTCTAAATGTGATACTGCCTTTTTAAATGATTATGATGATGTGGTTAAAATTAACTTAGGCAAAACATACTTTTTATGGTTTACAAAAGACACAATTTTAAATGAGGATGACAATTTTGCAAAAATATATATAACTTTAAAGGATGACGAAAAAAGGGAATATTATGTTCAGATAGGTTATCAAAAGAAAAAAGGGATAAGGTGGTTAAGAAGTGAATGAAAAAATCAATTTTTCTTCTTTTATTTATAATTTTATTAAAAATTCCAATTATATTAAATACTGATTTATCTCCTGATGAATGTTATTATTTTTTATGGTCAAAAAATTTAGATATTTCCTATTATGATCATCCTCCTCTTGTTGCATATCTTATATATATTTCAACAAGAATATTTGGTGAAAATGAATTTGGAGTAAGATTTTCTTCAATACTTTTAAGTTTTTTAATAGGAATTTTTTTAATAATGATTGGGAAAAAATTAAAGGATTATGAAACTTCCTTTAATATAATCCTTTTAATCCTCCCCTCAATAATTTTTTCAGTTGGAATTTTCGTAATTACTCCTGATACCCCCATTATATTTTTTTCAATTCTTTCCTATTATTTTTTGCTAAAATATAAAGAGAATAAAAATTTTATTTATCTTTGTGCTCTTTCTTTTGGACTTTCACTCTTATCAAAATATACGGCAATTCTGATATTGCCTTCATTTATTTATTTTTTTTATAAAGAGAAAATATTATTTAAAAAGGAAGGAATTTTATTTTTTTTAATTTCCTTATTTATTTTCTCACCTGTTTTGATTTGGAATTTTAAAAACGATTTTATTTCCTTTAAATTTCAATTATCCCATGGATTACCTTCAAAAAAATTAAATTTATTAAATACATTAAATTATTTAAGGGATTCAATTCTTGTCCTTTCTTTCCCTTTATCTCTTTTAATTTTTTACTATTCTTTTAAAGGACTTTTTAAAGAAAAATTGAATTTTTTAACAATCTCAGCATTTTTACCATTTATTTTTTTCTTTTTAACTTCTTTAAGATTTCGTCCAGAAGCAAATTGGCCATGTATAAGTTATATTTTTATGATTATTCTTTCAGCAATTTATTTAAAAAGAGAAAGAATTTTCTGGATTTTTTTTACAATAAGTTTTATAATAAATATTTTTTTACATATTCATACAATTCATCCAATTATAAAAATTAAAAAGGATCCGGTTTTAAGAATTAAAGGGAAAAAGGAATTTGCTTTAGAAATTGATAAAATAAGAAAAGAAAAAAATATAAAAAATGTTGCGGCAAATACTTATCAAATTGCAAGCACATTATCCTTTTATTTACCTGATAGACCATTTGTTCCCTCCTTAAACATATCTTCAAGGGAAAATCAATTTTCCTTATGGAAAAACAAATTTTTTAACTTAAATGAGGAATTTATATTTGTTGGAAAAATGAATAAAAAAATTTTTGAAGAATTTAAAAAAGTTGAAAAAATAAAAATTTTAAATTTTAATGATGAAAAAATAGAAATTTATATTTTGAAGAAATGAAATTTTTTTTAATTTTTTTGATGATAAGTTATATTAAAATAAATGTGGAAAATGTTTTTGAAAATGGAAAATTTCCCTATAACATTTTTAATTTACTTCATATAAAAACAAAGGAAAGTAAAGTAAAAAAAATTATATTTTTCAATGAATACAATAAAGATACTTTTTTATTAAAAGAAAGTGAAAGAAGATTGAGGGAATTAGGAATATTTAAATATGTAGAAATAAAGAGTTCAAAGGATAGCGATACAATTTACATAAATTTAAAGGATCTTTTTACATCAAGTATTTTTACTTCTTTACAAGGAGGAGGTGGAAGGACAAAATTTACATTTGGAATTGAAGAACATAATCTTTTAGGGAAAATGATAGATGCAGGAATTTTTTATATTAAAGATTATGAAAGAGATTATTTAAATTTTTTTTATTTTGAACCATCTTTTTTAAATTCCATATTTGACATTTATTTTTCCAACAATTTTGGTAAAAATTACAAAGCAATTGATTTTTCCCTTAAAAGACCAAATTTTTTATTTTTAAAAAATTTTCCCTATTTAAATTATCAAAAAATTAAAAAATTTAGATATATTTATGAAGATGGAGAAAAAGTTGATAGTTCAAGATTTTTATATGAGAAATTTTTAACTGGATTTTTAAAAAATTTTAATAATAAAAATTGGAATGCCTATGGAATTGAATTTGAGGGAGTAAAGGATATTTATAGAAAATTTTTCTCTTTAAATGCTGTGTATTTATTGGGAAATGAAAGATATGTAAAGAAAAAATTTATAAGGAAATTTGGTGAAATTGAAGACATTTTTATTGGATGGAAAGTAAATATAAAGGCAAAAACAGATTTTAAAAAAAATGGAAATGAAATAAATTTCTATACTGGTTTTAATTTTTTAAATATATTGTTTAATTTTTCAGGATATTATCAAAATTACTATTATAAAAATTATAATTTTTCCCTTTTAATTTTTTATCCTTTAATTGAGAGAATAACATTTGGAAATTTATTTTTATTTTCAAGACCATTTGAAAAGACATATGTCGGCGGTATAAATGGATTAAGAGGTTATCCTGCCTATTATTTTCATACAGAAGAATATATTTTAAATCAATCAGAAATAAGATTTTTTGGTTTTGAAATCTTCAAATTTTTTGCTCCTGGTTTTGTAATTTTTTATGATTTTGCAAAATTTAAGGAAAGAAAAAAAATTTATTTTGATTTTGGAATTGGTTTAAGAGTTGAATTTACAAGAAATTATGCTTTTCCAATTTTAAGGTTTGATATTGCCTTTAAAAATTTAAAATCAAAAGGGATTTGTTCATTTGGAGAAGGTCAAAGTTTTTGAGTATAATAAAATTGTGAAAAGAGAATATAAAGAATTGATAGAAAAAATATTTAAAGAGGTTAAAAAATATTATAAGAAAAATCTTGTAAGTTTTATAGTATTTGGTTCAGTGGCAAAGGGGAAAACTTCACCTTATTCAGATATTGACCTATTAATAATTTGTGAAAATTTACCTTCTGGAAGGAGAAGAAGAATAATTGAATTTATTGAAAATATTGAAAAAAAATTAGAAAAGGATATTAAAAAATTAAGAAAAAAAAATATATTTACTGAAATATCACCTATTATTAAAACAAGAAAAGAAATTCTTAAGGGAAGTTTAATCTTTCTTGAAATGATTTATGATGCTTTTATTATTTATGACAAAAATAACTTTTTTAAAAATTATTTGAAAAATCTTGAAAACAAAATTAAAGAATATGGAGCAAAAAAAGTTTATAAAAAAGGTGGCTATTACTGGGTTATAAAGGAAAATGTTAATATAAAAGAAGGTGTTGAATTATGAATACAAATTTACTCGCAAAAGAATATCTTGAAAGATGTAAAAAAAGATTAAAGGCAATAAAACTTTTATATAGGGAAAAAAGTTATGCAGATGTAGTCAGAGAATCACAGGAAATTGTTGAACTTTGTGGAAAAGGAATACTAAGATGCGCAGGAATTGATCCGCCAAAGTGGCATGATGTGGGAGATATAGTTATGGATTTGGCAGAAAAATATAAAAATTTTAAGAAAGAATTTAAAAAATATTCAAAAATTTCTAAATGGTTAAGGAAAGAAAGGGAACTTGCTTTTTATGGAGAATTAGATTTCATTCCTTCTGAAGAGTATAAGGAAAAAGATGCAAAAAAAGCAATTGAAGGGGCAGAATTTTCTATAAATTTACTTAAAAAATTTTTATCAAAATGAAAGTAAATCATATATCTATTGCAGTAAAAGATTTTGAAAAAGGAATAGAAATTTTTAAAAAAATTTTTAAAAAAGAACCTGAAATAAAAGTTTTTGAAGAGGGAAAACTAAAAATAGGTATATTTCATCTTGAAAATATAATGATTGAAATAATATCGCCACTTGAAGGTGAAGAAAATGTTTCAAAATTTCTTGAAAAAAGAGGAGATGGAATTCATCATATTGCTCTTGAGGTAGATGATGTTGAGGAAACAGTTAAAGAAATTGAAAAAGAAGGATTTAAAATAGCAACTCCTCCAAGAAAAGGAGTTAAAAGTAAAAAAGTTATATTTCTTCATCCAAATACCACAAATAGGGTTTTAATTGAATTTGTTGAAAAATTAAGTTGAAATTTTTTTAAAAATATTGTATTTTATAAAACTTAAAATAAAAAAAGGAGGTTTTATGTTTGGTTTAAGGGTTAAAATGACAATTTTACTTATCATTTTTTTTGGAATTCTTTATGCAGTTGTATCTGTTATCGGATACCTAATTGGTATTCATAACTTTATATTTTATCTTTTCCTTGCCCTCTTTTTTATCTTTCTTCAATACCTTATAGGACCAAAAATTGTTGAACTTACAATGAATGTCAGATATGTAAGTGAAAGTGAAGAGCCGTATTTGCATGAAATTGTTGAAGAACTTGCAAAAAGAGCAAATATTCCAAAACCAAAAGTTGGAATTGCCGAAATAAATATACCAAATGCTTTTGCTTTTGGAAGAAGTTTAAAAGATGGGAGAGTATGTGTAACAAGGGGAATTTTAAGATTACTTGATAAAAATGAACTTAAAGCAGTTTTAGGGCATGAAATATCCCATCTTAAAAATAGAGATGTAATTTTTATAACATTTCTTTCTGTTTTACCACTTTTACTTTATCTTATAGCAAGAAATTTACTTTTTATGGGAATGTATGCAAGAAGGGATGAAAGGGAAAGGGGGAACCTGCCACTTGTTTTAGTTGGTCTTTTTGCCTTTATCATGTATTTTATAACAAATTTACTTGTTCTTTATGCATCAAGGATAAGGGAATATTTCGCAGATACAGGTTCTGTTAAACTTGGTTCCCGTCCTTCCCACCTTGCCTCTGCTTTATATAAACTTGTCTATGGGAATGCAAGAATAAGTAGAGAAGAGCTCAGAAATTATGAAGGTGTTAAAGCATTTTTCTTAAATGATCCATCAAGAGCATTAAAGGAGATAAGGGATTTAAGGGAAATAGATTTGGATTTGAGTGGAAAAATTGAAGAGGATGAGCTTATTTATTTAAGAAATAAAAAAATAAAACTTTCCTTTGCCGATAAATTATTTGAACTTTTATCAACACATCCAAACATGTTAAAAAGAATAAAATATTTGTCTAAGCTTGAAAGGGGGTAAATTATGAGAAATTTAATTCTCTTTTTCTTAATTTTATCAAGTTGTATTGTGGTTCATAAACCAGGTCCACCACCTCATGCACCTGCTTATGGATATAGAGCAAAATATATATTCTGGTATTATCCCTGTTGTGAAATCTATTATCATCCTGAAAGGAAAGTATATATAATTTTTGAAGAAGGAAATTGGATTGAGGTTAAAGAAAAACCAAAACACCTAATTTCTTCTCGTTATGTTATAATAGAAACAGATAATGATAAACCATGGAATAATCATGATTATTATAAAAAGAAATATCCACCCAAAAAGGGGA
>CAZUSI010000040.1:0-3518 GCA_964623395.1 uncultured bacterium
TCTTTGATTTTTAATCCCTTTATAATTTAAAATTAATAACTATGAGATGGAGAAAAAGTTTCATACCAACATTAAAGGAAAACCCTAAGGAAAGTGAAATAAAAAGTCATACTTTGCTTTTAAAAGGTGGATTTATAAGGCAAGTTGCTTCAGGAATTTATACATTTTTACCATTGGGATGGAGAGTTTTTAAAAAAATATCAAATATAATTAGGGAAGAAATGGACAGAATTGGGGGACAAGAGTTTTATTATCCTGCTTTAACACCAAAAGAAATATGGGAATTATCAGGAAGATGGGAATCTTTTGGAGATGATATGTTTAGATTGAAGGATAGAAAAGGAAGGGAATTTTCACTTGCACCAACCCATGAGGAAATTGTTTCAGAACTCATTAAAAATGAGGTAAGGTCATATAAGGAATTGCCACAAATATGGTATCAAATTCAAGTAAAATTTAGGGATGAGCCAAGACCAAGAGGAGGACTCATAAGATGTAGAGAATTTGCAATGAAAGATTCTTATTCTCTTGATGCTACATGGGAAGGCCTTGATGAAAGTTATAAACTTCATTATAATGCCTATGAGAGAATATTTAAAAGATGTGGTCTTTTATACAATGTTGTTGAGGCATCAACAGGAATTATGGGTGGTAAAGAATCCCATGAATTTATGGTTCTTTCTCAAAATGGAGAAGATAGCTTAGTAATCTGTCCAAAATGCTCCTATTCTGCAAATACTGAAATAGCAGAAACATATCCCTTAAACGAAATAATTGAAGGAAAATATAAAAGAAAAGAAAAGGTGTATACACCGAATGTGAAAAGTGTAAAAGAGGTATCTGAATTCTTAAATGTAAGGGAAGAGGAAATAATAAAAAGCATAATTTTTAAAGTGAATGGGAAAAAGGTATTAGTTTTGATAAGAGGTGATTGTGAAATAAATGAGTTTAAACTTTTAAAAATTTATGGAAAGAATGTAAAAATATACAAGCCTGAGGAAATATTAAAAGAATTTAATGTATCACCAGGTTTTGTTGGACCTATTGGAATAAATGTTGATGAAATTATAGGTGATTATGGGATTAAGGGGATAAAAAATGGTGTCGTTGGAGCAAATGAAGACAATTATCATATTGTTGGTGTTACACCTGGAATTGATTTTAAAGTAAATGGATATTTTGATATAAGAAAAATTCGTGAAAAAGATTTATGTCCAAAATGTGGAAATGAAATTTTTGTCCAAAAGGCAATAGAACTTGGACACATTTTCAAACTTGGAACAAGATATTCGGAAACGATGGGAGTTTATTATACTGATAAGGATGGTAAATTGAAACCTGTTATAATGGGAAGTTATGGAATAGGTCTTGGAAGGATAATGGCTGCGTCTCAAGAGCTTTATTCTGACCAAGATGGGATGGTATGGCCTCCTTCAATTGCACCTTTTATTTTTCACATATTACCAGTAGATTTTAGGAATAAAATTAAAGAAGAAAGTGAAAAAATTTATAGAACTCTTTTAGAAAAAAATGAAGAAGTTTTAATTGATGATAGAGAAGAGGAAACACCTGGAACAAAATTTAAGGATGCTGATCTAATTGGAATTCCTATAAGAATAACAATTGGTAAAAAATTTTTGGAAAAGGATTTGATAGAGATAAGATTAAGGAAAACAAAAGAAATTATAGAAGTAAAAAAAGAAAATTTGTTTGAAAAAATTTTTAAAATAAAGGAGGAAATTTTAAAAAATGGAACTTTTTGAAAAAGAAGAAATTGAAAGAAAGATTGAAGAAATTGTTGAACCATTTTTAAAAGAAGAAGGTTATTTTCTTATAGATGTTAATTGGAAAGGAAGAGGAAGAACTGGTAAGATAGAAATTTTTGTTGATAAAAAGGAAGGAATAACAGTAGAAGATACAAAAAAACTTGCAGAAGAAATAAATGAAATCTTTTATTTAAAAGAACTTCCTCTTGATTATGTTCTTGAAATTTCATCACCTGGTCTTGATAGGGTCTTAAAAAAGAAAAGGGAATTTGAATGGGCTAAAGGTAAAAAAATTAAGGTTATAACAAATGATGGTAAAGAAAAAAAGGGATTATTAGTTTTTTTAAATGATGAAAAAATAGGAATTGAAATTCAAAATGAAATTTTTTATATATTTTTTAATGAAATAAAAAAAGCACAACTTATGGAGTGGGAAAATTATGGAAAGTATTGAAATAAAAGAGCTTATTGAACAAATAACAAGAACAAGAGGACTTGATAGGGAATTTGTTATAAATTCTTTAAGAGAGTCATTTATATCTGCAATAAGAAGAGTATATAGAGATCCAAATTATCCAATAGAAATTGAAATAGATGGAAAAACTGGAAAAATAGAAATAAAGGTTGAAAAGGAAGTAGTTAAAGAGGTTTATGACCCAAGATATCAGATTGATATAGAAAATGCAAAAAAATATTATCCATATCCTGTTCCCGGTTTAAAAATAAAAGTTAATATTGATTTTAAAAGTGAGATAGGTAGAAGTGTGATTTTAAGAATGAGACAAATATTCCTTCAAAAAATACAAGAAGCAGAAAAACAACATATTTATAAGGGATTTGAGGATAGAATCGGTGAAATAATTACTGGAATGGTTCAAAAAGTTGATAAAACAGGAATATATGTGGGACTTGGTAAAGTAGAAGGTTTTTTACCACCGGAAGAACAAATAAAAAAAGAAAAATATAAACCTGGACAAAATATAAAGGCTTTAATAATTGAAGTTGAAACAAAAGGGAAAAGACCTTTTGTAAAACTTTCAAGAACACATCCTGATTTTTTAAAAAAATTAATGGAAATGGAAATTCCTGAACTTATGGAAGGGTTAATTGAAATTAAAGGAATAGCAAGAATTCCAGGGGAGAGGGCAAAGGTTTCTGTTTATTCAAAAGATGAAAAGATTGACCCCCTTGGGGCATGTGTAGGAATTAAAGGAACAAGAATTCAAACAGTTACAAAAGAACTATCAGGTGAAAGAATAGATATAATAAAATGGGACCCAGATATATTAACTTTTGCTGCAAGAGCTTTATCACCAGCACATCCTATAAATGTTTTTGAAAGTGAAGGAAAAATAATTGCGGTTGTCCCTGATGAAGAAATAAGGATCGCAAAAGGAACATCTTCCCAAAATGTCCTTCTTGCATCCCGTCTTGTTCAAAAAGAAATATGGGCTATTTCAATGAGTGAATATAGTGGTAAAAAGAAAGTATTGATTGAAAAACTAAAACTTGATGAGGAAATCAAAGCAAATCTTTTAAAAGAAGTTGATGGTGTGTTCTCAATTGAAGAGCTTATTGGAAGAATTAAAAATGCAAAGCTTGTAACAGATGAAAATGAAATTGAAAAAATAATTGAAGAAAATAGGAAATTTTTTGAATGAAAGAGGAAAAAGGGAAAAGTATAGCAAAACTTGCTGAAGAACTTGGACTTTCTTCAAAAGCATTAAAGGAAATTTTAAAATCAATGGGATA
>CAZUSI010000040.1:3618-8246 GCA_964623395.1 uncultured bacterium
TAAAACCAAAAAAAAGATATAAAAAAGAGGAAGAAGAAAAAATAATTTTAGAAGAGAAAAAAATTTTAAAAATCCCAGGTCCTTTAACATGTGCAGAACTTTCAAAAATGCTTGCTGTTCCTGTGAGTTCAATAATTCATAAATGCATAGACATGGGATTATTTGTATCAATGAATCAAATACTTGATGTTGATACAATTTCATTGATTGCAGAAGATTTTGGATATGAAACACAAGTTTTCAAGCTGGAAGAAATAATAAAAGAAGAGAAAAAGGAAAAGGTTTTAAAAAGACCACCAATTGTGACTGTAATGGGACATGTTGACCATGGAAAGACAACATTACTTGATTATATAAGAAAAACAGATGTAGCTGCAAAAGAATATGGAAAAATAACACAACATATAGGTGCATATCAGATAGAACATCATGGTGAAAAAATAACATTTATAGATACACCTGGGCATGAGGCATTTACAGCACTAAGAGCAAGAGGAGCACAGGTAACAGATATTGCACTTTTAGTTGTTGCAGCAAATGAAGGTGTAAAAGAGCAAACACTTGAAGCAATTTCACATGCAAGGGCAGCAAATGTTCCAATAATAGTGGCAATAAATAAAATAGATTTACCAAATGCAAATCCTGAAATGGTTAAAAGGCAGTTAAGTGAAATTGGTCTTGTTCCTGAGGATTGGGGAGGAGACACTATAACAGTTAATATCTCTGCATTAAAAGGCGAAGGAATTGAAGAACTTCTTGACGCGATCTTGGTTAAGGCGGAAGAGATTGGACTTTTTGCACCTTTTGAGGGAAAAGCAAAAGGAATTATACTTGAATCAAAAATTGATAGAGGTAAAGGACCGGTTGCAACTGCTATAATTCAGGAAGGAAAATTAAAGGTGGGAGAATGTATTGTTGCTGGGACTACTTTTGGAAAAGTAAGGGCAATGTATAACGAATGGGGTGAAAAAGTTTTTGAAGCAACGCCTTCAACTCCTGTTTTAATACAGGGTTTTGAAGAACTTCCTGAGGCAGGTGATAAACTTTATGCTTTTGAAGATGAAAAAGAAGCAAAGAAATTTGCAGAAGAGAAAAAATTGTTAAAAAAGGAACAAATAGCAAGAGGGGAGCTTTATAGAGCACTCACAGATATACAAGAAAAAATAAGGAAGGGAGAACTTAAAGAATTGGGAATAATAATAAAGGCAGATTGCCAGGGTTCTGCTGATGCATTATCAGATGTTTTATCAAAACTTGAATATGAAGAAGTAAAAACACTCATAGTTCATAAAGGAGTTGGTATTGTCACAGAATCAGATGTACTCCTTGCATCAGCAGCAAAAGGAATAATAATTGCCTTTAATACAGGAATTGATTTAAAAGCAAAAGAGGTTTCAAAACGGGAAGGAGTTTTAATAAAGGAATATAAGTTAATTTATGATGTAATAGATGATGTAAGAAAACTATTAGAAGGTCTTCTTGAACCGGAGATTAAAATCGTGAAAATAGGGGAAGCTGAAATAAAAAGAATATTTAAGATTTCAGGAGTTGGAAAGGTAGCAGGATGCGTAGTTATAAAAGGAAAAATAGCAAGAAATTCTAAAATAAAAATAATAAGAAATGGGGATGTTATATTTGAAGGAGAAATAGAATCTTTAAAGAGATTTGATGAGCATGTAAAAGAGGTTGTTGAAGGCTATGATTGCGGAATAAAATTCAAAGGGTTTGATGGAATAAAGGAGGGAGATTTAATTGAAGCATATGAAGAAATTAAAGTTCCAAAAAAATTGGAAAAATGAGGGTAGCAAAAATAATTCTTGAAATTTTTTTACCAAATGTAACAAATTTAAAAGAGAAAAGAAGAATAGTAAATAGTATAAAGGACAATTTGAGAAATAATTTTAAAATATCAGTTGCAGAAGTTGATTATGAAAATTTCTGGCAAAGGAGTAAATTTTTAATAGCAATAGCAAGTAAAGATCATTTAAATCTTGAAAGGAAAGTGCAGAAAATATTTGAATTTTTAAAAGATAATCCAGAATTTGAAATTACTTCATTTGAAAAAGAATATTTCTAATATGAAACCTTTTAAAAGAAGCGAAAGAATAGGTCCCCTTTTACTTGAAGTAATATCAGAAATATTTAGAAAAAAAATAAATGACCCAAGATTAAGGGATATATGGATAATGAGTGTTAAAGTTTCTGAGGATTTAAAAAAGGCAATAGTTTATTATTCTTTTATAAGAGAAAAAAAGGAAGAAGATGTTAAAAAAGCACTTAAAAAGGCAACAGGATATATAAGGAAAAAAATAGGGGAAATGGTCTTTATAAGGGAATTGCCTTCAATAGAATTTAAAAAAATAGAAGAGAAGGAGAAAGATGGATGGGTTTCTTAATTTTAATAAGCCAAAAGGATGGACAACTTATGATTCAATAAGATTTTTAAAAAATAAGTTAAAAGAAAAGAAAATTGGACATGCAGGAAATCTTGATCCAAATGCAGAAGGTGTTGTTGTAATTGGAATTGGAAAAGCAACAAAACTTTTACCTTTTGTTATGGAACTTGAAAAGGTTTATATAGCAAATATACTATTTGGAGTTCTAACTGATACACTGGATATAACAGGAGAAATAATCACAAGGAAAGAAGTTCCTGATATAAAAAGGGAAGATTTTTTAAAGATTTTGAAAGGATTTGAAGGTTACATTAGTCAAGTTCCTCCTCCTTTTTCAGCAGTAAAAAGAAAAGGTAAAAGACTTTATGAATTTGCAAGAGAAGGAATTTTAATTAAAACAAAGCCAAAAAAGGTTCATATAAGCGAAATAGAACTTCTTGAGTTTTCACTACCGGAATGTAAAATAAGGGTTAGATGCTCAAAAGGAACTTATATAAGAACACTTGCAAAAGAAATTGCAGAAAAAATTAATACAGTTGGAATTGTAAAGGAACTTTTAAGAGAAAGGGTTGGACACTTTATAATAAAAGATGCAGTAAATGAAAAAACAGAAAATATTGAAGAGAAAATATTACCAATAGATTATGGAGTTTTACATTTTCCTGAAATATATTTAAAAGAAAAGGGTAAAGAAATATTTAAAAAAGGAGGGGAAGTAAAAATGAATTTATTTTTAAGATTCTCTACTGGGATAAGGGAACTATCCTTAGTGAGAATTTATGATAATGAAGGGAAATTTATTGGTATAGGAAGATTTACAAAAAACAAAATTTTACCAAAAAGAATAATATTTAAGGAATGAAAATAATTTTTGAGGATTTTGAAAAAATAAAAAATTTAAAAATTAGAGCAATAACAGTTGGAAGTTTTGACGGTATTCATAAAGGACATATAAGAATAATTAAAGAACTTGAAAAAGAAAAACCAAATATGCTAATAACATTTTCACCTCATCCAAAAATATTTATTGAATCTAAAAAGGATTTTCTTTTAACAACAGAAGAAGAAAAAATAAAAATATTTGAAAATTTTGATATTGACTATCTTTTATTTTTAAAATTTAACGAATCCTTTAAAAATTTATCATACAGGGAATTTCTTTTTAAAGTAAAAGAGAAATTTTCTCCTTCTAAATGGATTGTAGGACCTGACCATTTCTTTGGGAAAGAAAGAAAGGGAAATAGTCATAAGCTATGGAAGTTTTGTATAGAAAATGGCATAGCCTTAATAGTTTTGCCTTATGAAAAATTTGAAAATAAAAAAATTTCAAGCTCACTTTTGAGAAATATTTTAAAAAAAGGAGAAGTTGAAAAATATTTTAAATTAACAGGAAGAAATTATGAAATAATAGGAGAAGTAATTGAGGGGAAAAAAATTGGAAGAGAAATAGGTTTTCCAACAGCAAATATAAAGATAAAAGAGGAAAAAATTTTGCCAAAAGAGGGGGTTTATGCAGGTGAAGTTTTTTATAAAAATAAAATTTATAGAGCAGGAATAAGTGTTGGAGAAAATCCCACTTTTGGAGGAGAGAAAAGAAATCTGGAAATTTATATAATAGATTTTTCGGGAAATATTTATGGAGAAAAATTGAAAGTGATTTTTAAAAAATTTTTAAGGAAAAAAGAAAAATTTGAAATAATAGAAGATTTAAAAAGAAAAATAAAAGAGGATATTGAAAAAATAAAGGAGGTATCTTATGGAAAAAGCCTTGAAACAAAAAATAATTGAAAAATTCAGAATAAATGAAAAGGATACAGGTTCTCCTAGTGTTCAAATAGCACTTATAACTCAAAGAATAAGAGAATTGACTGCCCATTTAAAAAAGCATAAAAAGGATATACATTCAAGATATGGACTTATAAAACTTGTTGGTAAAAGGAGGAGACTCTTAAGATATTTAAAAGATACCGATTTCAAAAAATATAAAGAAGTTTTACAAAAATTAAGGAGGATGTAAAGAGTTATGGAAAGTATAAAATTAAAAATAGGTGAGGAAGAAATTTTTCTTGAGGCTCAAAAAGTTGCAAAACAAGCTGATTCAAGCGTTCTTCTAAAATATGGAGACAATGTATTGCTTATAACATGTGTTTCAAAAGAGACAGAAGAAAAAAGGGATTTTTTGCCTCTTCTTGTTGAATATAGAGAACAAACATATGCAGCAGGTAAAATTCC
>CAZUSI010000040.1:8346-13111 GCA_964623395.1 uncultured bacterium
AGTGATTTTAATCTTCTAATTGCTGGAAAAAATGGACAGATAGGGATGGTTGAATTTCAAGGTAAAGAGATAAAAGAAGAAATTATAGTTAAGGCAATAGAATTTGCAATGCCCTATATTGATGAAATTATAGAGGCACAAAACATTTTAAAAAATAAGTTAAATAAAGAGAAAAAAGAAGGACAAAGAATAGTTTTGGAGAAAGAGATTTATAATAAAATAAATGATTATAAAAACGAATTGGAGGATGCACTCTTTATTCCAGAAAAAGGGTTAAGGGAAAAGATTTTAAAAGAAGTAGAAGAAAAAATAATAAAAAATCTAATTGAAATTTTTCCTGAAAAGGAAAAAGAAATAAATTATGCACTTTTTGAATTTGAAAGAAAAATTGTTAGAGAGAAAATAATAAAAGAAAGGAAAAGGATGGATGGTAGAAAAGAGGATGAGATAAGACCTATAAGTTGTGAAGTTGGAATTTTGCCAAGGACACATGGCTCTGCTCTTTTTACAAGGGGACAAACCCAAGCACTCGTTGTAACAACACTTGGAACAAAAGAAGATGAACAAAGACTTTCTGAACTTGAACCAGAGGAAAGGAAAAGATTTATGCTACATTACAACTTCCATCCTTTTTCAGTCGGAGAAATAAAACCCCTTAAAGGACCTTCAAGAAGAGAAATAGGACATGGAAATCTTGCTGAAAAGGCAATTGAACCACTTATTCCAAGTGAAGAAGAATTTCCCTATACAATTAGGGTTGTTTCTGATATACTTGAATCAAATGGCTCTTCGTCAATGGCAACTGTTTGTGGTGCATCCCTTTCTTTAATGGATGCAGGCATTCCAATTTATTCACATGTTGCAGGTATTTCAATAGGTCTTGTAGAAGAGAATGGAGAATATGTTCTATTAACAGATATAATAGGAGCAGAAGACCATTTCGGGGATATGGACTTTAAAGTAGCAGGAACAAAAAAGGGAGTAACAAGTATTCAGTTAGATTTAAAGAGGGAGGGACTTCCATTGGACATATTTGAAAAGGCACTTGAAAAAGCAAAAAATGCAAGAGAATTCATAATTGATATTATGGAAAAAACAATAAAAGAACCGAGAAAGGAACTCTCAAGATTTGCACCAAAAGTTACTGCCTTTTTCATACCAAAAGAAAAAATAGGAGAAGTTATAGGAACTGGTGGAAGGGTAATTAAAAAAATTATTGAAAAAACAAATGTGAAAATAGATATTGAAGATGAAAGTGGAAAAGTTACAATTTATTCATCTGAATATGATAACATTGAAGAGGCAAAAAGGATGATTGAAGAAATAGTTCAGGAAATTGAAATTGGAAAAATTTATTTTGGGAAAGTAATCAAAATACTGCCTTATGGAGTAATTGTTGAAATATTTCCAAATAAAGTTGGATTTGTTCATATTTCTGAACTTTCAGAAAAAAAGATTAAAAATGTTCAGGAAGTTGTTAAACTTCACGATGAAATAATGGTTAAAGTTCTTGAAATTGATGAATATGGAAGATTAAAACTTTCAAGAAAACAGGCAATTCAGGAAGGATTTATAGGAATTGATAGGAAAAAATCTTTATAAAAAATCAGTTATTGACGGATTAAGGATAATTTCTGAAAAAATTCCTGGATTTAAAAGTGCAAGTATTGGTGCCTTTATTTTAACCGGTGTAAGGGATGAAGATGATGAAAATTTAGGAATAACTCATTTTATAGAGCATATGATATTTAAAGGAACAGAAAAAAGGAGTCCTTATGAAATATCAAGAGAAATAGAAGATAGAGGGGGAATAATTGATGCCTTCACTGCAAAGGAGATGATGGCGGTATATTCAAAAGTTCTTGGTGAAGATATTGAAATTGCAATTGATGTTATAGGAGATTTATTTTCAAATCCAATTTTTAGAGAAGAGGATATAGAAAAGGAAAAAAATGTTGTAATAGAAGAATATAAAGAATTTTTAGATGACCCTGAAGAGGTTTTACATTCAACTTTATATGAATCTCTTTTTCCTTCTCATCCTCTATCAAAGGAAATACTTGGAAAAGAAGAAACAATAAAAAATTTTACAAGGGAAAAAGTTTTAAATTATTGGGAAAAAATTTTTTTTCCTGAAAATTTTGTGATAATAGGGGTTGGCGATATTGAACATGAAAAATTTGTTGAAGAAACTTTAAAAAATTTCAAATTTAAGAAAAAAACAGGTTCAATTTTTAAAAGAGAATATCCTTTTGAAAAACCAAAACCAAAATTGAAAATTTATCCCCATTTAAATCAAATCCAATGCATAATTGCTTTTAGAACATTTGGATTTAAAGATAAAAGAAGGTATCACTTAATGGTATCAAATAGTGTAATAGGTGGAAATATGAGTTCAAGACTTTTTCAAAAGTTAAGGGAAGAAAAAGGACTTGTATATTCAATTTCCTCATTTGTAGATTTCCATAGGGATGCAGGAATATTTGGAATTTCTTTTAGTGCAGAGCCAAAAAATTTAAAGGAAACAGTTATTACATTAAAAGAAGAAATAGAAATTTTAAAAGAAAAGGGGCTTGAAAAAAAGGAACTTGAAAGAGCAAAAAGCTTTTCTCTTGGTAATTTGGCAATTTCTCTTGAAAATACAGAGACTCGCCTTATAAGACTCGCAAACCTTGAAATTTATCTTGAAAAATATTTAGAAGTTGAAGAAGTAATAGATGAAATAAAAAATATAAAGTTAGAAGAAATAAATGAGACATTATATCAAATTATTGATAAGGAAAGGATGGGGATATCTATTTGTTCTCCTTCTGAAAAATATTTTGATATCTTGAATTTAATATTTTAAAGATTTTATAATTAATAATTTAAGAAGGAGGTGAGAATATGATTGATGCGGTAAAAGCAATATGGATATCCTTTTTTATGTCAATCCTTTCAGGAGTAGTAATATGTTTTTGTTTTTATTTTTTCATAATGCCAAATTTACCTCCTCCAGCAACTTGGGGGATTAAAAAAGGAGAACAAAAAATTGAAGTTCCCAATTTTGTAGGTGTTCATCCAAATCAGGCAAAAATAACTGCTGAAGAAAAGGGGTTACTTATTGTAATTGCCGGGGAAGAAGAGAATGAAAATTTTCCTGAAGGTATAATTGTAAGACAAACTCCTCTTCCAGGCTCCTTTTTACCACCCGGAGGCGCAATAAATGTGTATATAGCAAAGAAAGAAAAAAAGGAGGAAATGGTTAGAGTGCCATTTGTTAAAGGACTTTCTCTTGCAATTGCTCAGAACCAAATAACAAATGCAGGTCTTACAATTGAAAAAATTGAAAACATAAATTCAGATTCTATACCAAAAGGACATGTTATTAAAACATTGCCACCTGAAGGAAGTAATGTTTCTAAAAATACACCAATTACAATATTTGTTAGTTCTGGAGCAAATCTTGTAGTTGTTCCAAATCTAATTGGTAAATATTTCCCTTCAGCATTAACACTTCTTGAAGAAAGGGGACTTGATGCAGGAAAAGTAAGAAGAGTTCTTTCAACAGAACATCCTGAAAATATGATAATTGACCAGAGCCCTCGTCCAGGGGAAAAGGTTCCAAAAGGTTCAAAGGTAAACATTGTTGTAGCAACAGTTGAAGAAGAAATAAAGTATTAAAAGAATAGATTTTCATATATTAAAATCCTTTTTAATAAATTTTATAGGAGCAAATTTAATCCTTTTAATGATTCTTTTACTTAATAAATTATTTGATATAGCAGATTTAATCGTAAAAAAGAATGTTCCCTTAAATGAAGTATTAAAATTAATAATATTTTCGCTCCCTTTTATGATAGCATTAACTATTCCAATGAGTGTTCTTATTGCCTCAATTTCACTTTTTGGAAGATATGCACAGGATTTTGAAATTATGGGATATGCTTCTTGTGGCATATCTCTTTTTAGAGTTTCAAGAGCACCCTTTTTTTTCTCAATATTTCTTTTTATTACAATGATATTTTTTAACTCCTATATAGTTCCAGAAAGCAATCATAAATTGAAAAATATATTGTTTGATATATATCAAAAAAGACCTGCAATGAGCTTAAAAACAGGAATTTTTAATGAAATTGAAAATTATAAAATTTATATAGGGGAAAAGGATGATAAAATTTCTTTATTAAAGGATATAAAAATAAATGAGAAAAAAGAAGATGGATATAGAATAATAGTTGCTGAAAAGGGTAAAATTTCTTCAGAGAAGGATGAATCCATTGTATTTGAACTTAATAAGGGATTTATTCAAGAGATTGGAAAAGATAGGGAAATTTTAAGGGAACTAAGATTTGAAAAATATGTGGTTAAAATACCAATTGAAAAGGAAAAGGTAAAGGAAATAAGAATTTCAAGGTCTGATAGAGAAATGAATATAAAAATGATTTTGAAGGAGATAAGGAAATTAAAGAAGGTATTAAAAAAAGAAAAATATAATAAATATATAAAATTGCAGATAAATAGGTTTGAGGTTGAACTTCAAAAAAAATTTGCGATTCCATTTGCAAGTATTGTATTTATTTTAATTGGGGTAGGAATAGCAAAAAAATTTGGTAAAGGTGGTTATGGAAGTGCTTTTGGAATAAGTTTATTTATATTTACCTTTTACTATATATGTCTTGTTGGTGGGGAAGAACTTTCAGATGCAGGTAAGTTAAACCCATTTATCTCAATATGGTTTCCAAACATAATTTCTTTAATTTTTGGAATAATACTTATGAAGAAA
>CAZUSI010000041.1:0-13045 GCA_964623395.1 uncultured bacterium
CTCTATTGGAATTTTATAATTATAAATTTCAAAAGGAGGATGATTTGGAGAAAAAAGAATTATCAGAAAAACTTGATACCCATATAGGAAGTGAAACACAATTAAAAGGTGAGATAAATTCTTCTTCTGGAGTAAGAATTGATGGTGAATTTGAAGGTAATATAAAAACAAAAGGGTTTTTAATTGTAGGGAAAAGTGGAAAGGTAAAAGTAAATGAAGCAAATGTAAAAGATGCAAATATTGCAGGAAATTTTGAAGGAAAATTATTTGCTGAAAATAAAATTCATCTTGAAAAGGGAGCAAATTTTAAAGGTGAAATCACCTGCAAACTCCTTGTAATAGAAGAAGGAGTAATATTCAATGGAACTTGTATAATGGGAGAAGGTGCTAAAAAAACAGAAACAAAAAAGGTTTAATGGAAAAAGATTTTTTATCAATAATTACAGTAAATTTTAATGGAGGAAAATATTTAGATTATTTTTTAAAATCAATTATTCTTTATCCACCTCCTATTCCCTATGAGGTAATTGTTGTTGATAATGATTCAAAGGATTTTTCTTTTGAAAAAGCAAAAAAGAAATATAAAAATTTTCTATTTATAAAATCAAGAAAAAATAAGGGTTATGGTGGTGGATGCAACCTCGGTATGAAATATGCAAAAGGAAATATAGTTGTTTTTTCAAATCCTGACATACTTTTATTTTCAAATACCTTTAAAAAATTATTAGAGGAAATTAAAAAAGATGAAAAAATTGGAATAATAGCCCCAAAACTCTTAAATCCTGATGGCTCCCTTCAACCAAGTTGTAGAAGATATCCAAGATTTAAATATCTTTTATTTGGAAGAAGGTCATTTTTTACAAAATATTTTAGAAATAATCCAATAACAAGAGAATTTATGTATATGGATCTTAAAGAAAATGAAAATGGAAAAGTTCCTGTTGAAAGTTTGATGGGTGCTTTTATTATGATGAAAAGAAAAGTATATGAAGAAGTTAATGGATTTGATGAAAATTTCTTTTTACATGCAGAAGATACTGATTTATGTTATAGAATTAAAAATAAGGGATATGGAATATATTATTTTCCTGAGGCAAGTGTAATTCATTATCATGGTAAAAGTAGAAAATATCTTGGTATTAAATCAATTTATCTTTTAAGAAAATCAATATATATTTTCTTTAAAAAACATTATAAATTAAATATTTTTAAAAAATTCATTTTAACAATTGGACTTATCTTAGGATTAGGATTTAATTATTTTACTCATATTTTTGGGAAAAAAGAATATTGATGGAAATTTTAAATCTAAAAATTGAAGGGGAAGAAAAAGAAAAAATATTAAAAGAAGTTAAAAAAGGGAAAAAAATAGAGGTTGATGAAGATATAATTTTTGATCTTGAAAAAATAGCAATAGGTGCCTTTTCTCCCTTAGAGGGTTTTATGGATGAAGAAGAATTATTTTCTGTTATAGAAAATATGAAATTAAAAAATGGGCATCCATGGACAATTCCAATAATACTTCAAATAAAAAAAGAGGATTTTGAAAGAATAGAAAAGGGAGAAAGGATATTTATAGGATTTGAAGGGAAAATATATGGTTTCATAGATGTTTTTGATAAATATAAAATAAACATAGATTATTTATGTGAAAAGACATTTGGAACAAAAGATGATAAACATCCAGGGGTAGCAAATTTTAAAAGAAAAGGTGAATACTCAATAGGAGGAAAAATAGGACTTTTAAAAAAACCACCTCATCCTTTTAAAATGTATGAATACGAACCTCATGAAACAAGAAAAATATTTAAGGAAAGGGGATGGAAAACTGTTTGTGCCTTTCAAACAAGAAACGCACCTCATAGGGGACATGAATATCTTCAAAAACTTGCCCTTGAAATAGTTGATGGTCTTTTTATTCAACCAATATTGGGAAGGAAAAAAGAAGGTGATTTTTCAAATGATACAATATTAAAATCATATGAGGTATTAATTAAAAATTATTTCCAATCTGAAAGGGTATTTTTATCAGGACTTTCAACATGGATGAGATATGCAGGACCAAAAGAGGCAGTTTTTCATGCAATTGTAAGAAGAAATTATGGGGCAACCCATTTTATTGTTGGAAGGGACCATGCAGGTGTTGGAAATTATTATCCTCCCTATGCAGCTCATGAAATATTTGAAAATTTTAAAAATCTTGGAATTGAAATAATAAAGGTTTATTCAGTTTTTTATTGTAAAAAATGCGATTCCATAGTTTCAGAAAAGATATGTAATCATGATAAGAAATTCATAGAAGAAATAAGTATGACAAAAATAAGGAATATGATAAAAAATAAGGAAATCCCTAATGAGAAAATTTTAAGAAAAGAGGTTTTTGAAATTCTGAAAAAAGAAATTTGAAAAGGATTTTTATAATAGGACTTGATGGAACCCCTTATTCTCTTCTTAAAGAATTTATAGAAAATGGAGATTTAAAAAATTTCAAAAAAATTTTTGAGGAAGGTGATTTTAAACAAATGGATTCTGTATACCCAACTGTTTCACAGGTTGCATGGACAACAATTTTCACAGGGGTAAATCCCGGGAAACATGGAATATATGGATTTGTGGAACCAAAAAATTTCTCTTATGAAATTTTTATTCCAAATTATAGAGATATCAAAACTAAAACAATATATGAATATTTTAATGATTTAAAAGTTGTTTCAATAAATGTTCCAATAACATATCCTGTTTTTAAAATAAACGGAATTTTAATAGGAGGATTTCTTGCACCTGATTTAAAAAAGGCAGTTTATCCTGAAAACATTATTAATTTTCTTATAAAAAATAAATATATAATTGATGTTGACCCATGGCTTGCAAGAAAAGGGAAAAAGAAGGAATTTTTAGAAAAAATATATGAGGCAACAGAAAAAAGATTTTTAATAATGGAAGAATTTTTAAAGGAAAAAGCAGAAATAAATATATTGCATATAATGGAAACTGATAGATTGTTTCATTTTTTTATGAAGGATAAGAAAACAATCCTTGATTATTTTAAATTTCTTGATAAAAAAATTTTTGATTTTTATAAAAAAATAGAAAAGAATTCTGAAATTATAATTTTATCAGACCATGGTTTTTTTGAAATTCAAAAGGAGGTAAACATTCAAAGAGTTTTGATAGAAAAAAATTTTTTAAAATTTGAAAGAGAAGACTATGAAGAAATTTCTGAAATAAAAAGTGATTCAATATGTTTTTCAATGACACCTGGAAGAATTTATTTGAACTCAATTGAAAAAAGACCAAAGGCAATTTTTAAAGAAAATGAGATAAAGGAAAAAATTAAAGAAGTTTTTGAGGTATTTAAAAATCTTGAATATGAAGGGAAAAAAGTAATTAAGGAGATAAAAAGTAAAGAAGAAATTTTTGGAGAAAATCCAAAAGGAAACTCCCCTGAATATTTATTAATTCCTGAAAATGGATTTGATTTAAAATCAGATTTAAAAGGAAAAGAAATATTTTATAATTCAGAACTTGAAGGAATGCATACCTATGAAGATGCCTTTTTATTTATAAAAAATTATAAAATTAAAAAAAGACCTTCTCTTAAAGATATTCTTCCAACAATTTTAAAAATTTTTGAAAGAAAATTTAATGAATTTGAGGGAGAAATTTTAATATGAAGGAATTTAAATGGGAAAATATTAAAACATATTCAATAAAGGAAAGGAAAAATAAATTAAAGATTTCTGATTTTATAAAAATTGAAAAGGAAAAATTCCTTGATATACTTCCGGATGTTTTTAAGGCAAAGGAATTAAAGGAGTTTGTTAATGATTTAAAAAAAGCAAAAGAAAATAAAAAAGAGATTATATGGATGATAGGTGATGCAGTTATAAAATGTGGGCTTTCACCTTTAATTATAGAAATTGCAAAAAATGGATTTTTAACATTTCTTTCAGGACAAGGAGCAGTTGCAATACATGATGTTGAAATTGCATTAATTGGAGAAACATCAGAAGATGTAAGTGAAACAATAAAAAATGGAAGATTTGGAATGGCAAAAGAAACAGGTGAATTTTTTGCAAAAGCACTTGAAAAGGGAAGAAAAGAAGGGAAAGGAATTGGAGAAATTTTAGGAGTTTATCTTGAAGAAATAAATCCTCCCTTTAAAGATTATTCATTAATCTATAATTTATACAAATTAAACATTCCAATGACCTTTCATGTTGCAATAGGAACAGATATAACCCATATTCATCCACTTGCAAAAGGTGAAGATATTGGATTTTGCACATTTAAGGATTTTCAAAGATTTTGTGAAAGGATCTCAAAAATTGAAGAAGGAGTAATAATTAATATTGCATCAGCAGTCATAATGCCAGAAGTTTTTTTAAAGGCATTATCTGTTGTAAGAAATCTTGGATTTAAAGCAGAAAAATTCACAAGTTGCAACATTGATCAGATTCAACATTATAGACCAATGCAAAATGTTGTTATAAGACCAACTTCTTCAGGGGGAAAAGGATACTTTATAACTTCAAACATTGAAATATTTTTACCAATCTTAGGTTTAATCTTACTTGAAAGAATATAAAATAGCAATATTTGGACTCTCAAATTTACTTGGAAAATCTTTATATGAAATTTTAAAGGAAAAAAATTATAAAATTAAAGGATATTCAAGAAATAAAAAAGAATGGTTTAAGGATGAATATGTAAAATGGGAAGGAGAAACAGAAAAAGTTGAAGAGAATATAATAATATATCTTGCTGGAATTTCAGCAAATTGGAAAGCTCTCAAAAATCCAATTGAAGCCTTTTATGTAAATGTAAAATATCCCTTTGAAATAATGAATAAAATTAAAGAGGGAAGTTATTTTTTATATGCATCAAGCGGAAGTGTATATCCTGAAAAAAATGAGCCAAAAAAAGAGGAAGATGCAAATCCTCAAAATCTTTATGGTGCAACAAAATTTTCAGCAGAAATTTTACTTTCAAATTTATCAAAAGTAAAAAAAATTAAATTCTGTGCATTAAGATTTTCAAGAATTTATGGAGAAGGAATGGAAAGAAATCCAATTGCTGATTTTTTAAAGGGGATTAAAAATAAAAAAGTAATTCTATATGATGATTTTGATGCCGAATATGATTACATATATGTAAAGGATGCTGCAAATTCAATATTGTTTGCAATTGAAAATGAAATTGAAGGAATTTTTAATGTAGGAAGCAGAAAGGGGGTAAAAGTTTTTGAAATAAAAAAAATTTTTGAAGATATTATAAAGGATAAATTTGAAATTGAATTTAAAGAAAAAAGAAAAGGAAAAGATATTTTAGATATAAATAAAATAAAAGAAATGGGATTTGAAATAAAATATAGTATAAAAGATGGAATATTTGATATTTTAAAAAATTTTTTACATTGATTTTTCAAAAAAATTAAAAATATCTTTTAAAAGATAATTTCTATTATTATAATTCACATCTATTATTTCACACTTTGAAAAACTTATTTCATTTTTTAATTTCTCAAAAACTTTCTCACCAATTGTTCCAAGGATTCTTGGTTTTTCAACCTCTAAAAGATCTTTTATCCATAAATAAAATTTTTTTGAAAGGAGTTCCATTTTTCCTATTTCATCAATTATAAGAATATCACATTTATTTGCATTTATTTCTTTAACTATTTTTTCAAAATTTTCAACATTTACTCCATATTTACCAACCTTTGGAAAATTTATAAAATTTACATGGGATAAAATCATTTTTTCTCCATTTATCCTTTCTATTTCAAATCCAACCCTCTCCCCTCTTTCCCTTATTTCTTTTGTTATAAATCCGTCAATTTTAAAATTTTTCTTTAATTCTGAAATACTTTTAAAAATTAAGGTTGTTTTTCCAATTCTTGGTGGACCTTTTAACAGTAAATGGAATTTCAAAATTAAACAAAGGTTAAAACTGCCTCTTCAGCACCATCCCCTATTCTTTTCCCAAGTTTTACAATTCTTGTATATCCAGAATTTCTATCTTTAAATTTTGGTGCTATTTCCTTAAATAATTTTTCAATAACTTCCTTATCCTGTAAAAATCTAAAAATCTGTCTCCTTCTTACCTGCGTATCTTCCTTTGCAAGTGTTATAAGTTTCTCTGCAATTTTTCTTGTCTCTTTTGCTTTTTGTAATGTTGTTTTTATTCTTCCATTTTTAAAAAAGGAAAGAACCTGATTTCTTAAAAGTGCCTTTCTATGAGCCCTTGGTCTCCCGAGTTTTTTTAACTTCTTCTTGTGCCTCATCAAGTTCCTCCTTTTTCACATATTCACTTATATCCATTTCAAATCTAAGTCCAAATTCCTTTAATTTTTCTTTAATTTCCTCCATTGCCTTTTTTCCAAGATTCTTTATCGCCATTATTTCTTCTTCTTTTCTTTGAACAAGGGCACCAACTGTATATATTCCTGCAGTTGCAAGGTTTGCTATTGTTCTTGGAGGCAAATCAAGTGTCTCAAGGTCACTTAAAAGTAAAAGTTTCATCTCCTTTTTTTCTTTCTTAACTTTTTCTTCCGGCTTTGGGGTTATAGTTTTTTTCGGCTTTTTAACTCCTATTTTCTCAATATGCTTTAAAAGAATTTCCTTTGCTTCTATAAGCGCTTCTAATGGCTTTTTTGAACCATCGGTTTCTATCTCAATTAAAAGTTTCTCATAATCAGTTCTGTGTTCAACCCTTACATTTTCTACAATGAAATTCACTTTTCTTACAGGGGAAAAATCGGCATCTATAAATATTGTATCATGAGGGAAAAGTCTTCTATCTATTACAGTTGTCTTCAATTCTTCAAGGGGAAGATAACCTCTTCCATTCATCACCCACACTTCCATTGCTATTTTTGAATTCTTTGATGTAAGTGTTGCAATCTTTTGGTTTGGAGTAAGTATTTCTATATCTGAAGGTGCTCTAAAATCTTTTGCAAAAACTTCAACTTCACCAATTGCTGTAAGTGGCATATTTACATAAGGAGCATCCCCTGTATATTTTACCCTTACTTTTTTAAGATTGAGAATTATTAAAGGAACATCTTCAAGAACTCCTTTTATAGATGAAAACTCATGGGATACACCATCTATTCTAACAGCAAATATTGCAGAACCCTTAATGTTTGATAGTAAAATCCTTCTCAAACTATTTCCTATTGTAATTCCAAATCCCCTTTCAAGGGGTGAAAACATATATTTACCATAATTCTCCTTTTCCTCAACTACTTCTATTCCTTCTGGTATAAGAAGTTCTTTTTTATACATTTTTACTCCTTTTTAGAATTTTATTTAGAATAAAACTCAACAATCAAACTTTCTTTAATTGGATGAGAAACATCTTCTCTTTTAGGTAATCTTAAAACTGTCCCCTCAAAATTTTCCTTATTAAGTGAAAGCCATTTTGGAACATCACGAGGGTCTTTCCTATCATAACTTTGTCTCACAAATAAATTATTTCTCATCTTTTCCTTTAAACTTATTACATCACCTTCACATACAAGATAAGAAGGTATATTTACTTTTTTACCATTAACAAGAATATGCCCGTGGGCAACAAGCTCTCTTGCTGCTCGTCTTGATAAAGCAAAACCAAGATGATATACCACATTATCAAGTCTTCTTTCTAAAAGTGATAATAAATTTTCTCCAGTATTTCCTGGCATTTTTCTTGCAATTTCAAAATATTTTCTGAACTGCCCTTCTTGAATTCCATAGATCCTTTTTGCCTTTTGTTTTTCTCTTAACTGTAGTCCATAAATTGATAATTTTCTTTTCGCAGTGGGACCATGAAAACCAGGTGGATACTTTCTCCTTTCAAAAGCACATTTATCTGTAAAGCATCTTTCACCTTTTAAGAAAAGTTTTTCACCTTCCCTTCTACATAACCTACAACGAGGTCCTGTATACCTTCCCATTATACCCTCCTTCTTCTGGGAGGTCTACATCCATTATGAGGTATTGGCGTAATATCCCTTATTGCAACAATTTTAAGGCCTGCCGCATGAAGTGTTCTTATTGCCACTTCCCTTCCCTGCCCTGGTCCTTTAACCCTTACTTCAACTTCTTTTATTCCCATATCAAGCGCCTTTTTCGCTGCTGCTTCTGCTGCTTTTGAAGCTGCATAGGGTGTACCTTTCCTTGTCCCTTTAAAACCTACTGAACCGCAGGAGGCCCATGTAAGGGTATTTCCATTTCTATCTGTAATAGTAACTATTGTATTATTGAAGGTTGATTGAATGTATGCAATTGCAAAAGAATCTGTTAATTTCTTTTCTTTTTTTTTGCCTCTTCCCTTCCTTGCCATCATCCTTCTCCTTTTTTCTGTTTTAATCTTCTAAATATATTACCTCTTGGACCTTTTCTTGTCCTTGCATTATGTCTTGTCCTTTGTCCTCTGACAGGTAAACCCATCTTATGTCTTAACCCTCTATAACATCCAATTTCTATCAATCTTTTTATATTTCTTTGAATTTCAGCTTTTAAAGCACCTTCAACCTTCAATTTATCTACCTCTGATTGTAACTTGCTAACTTCTTCAGATGTCAAATCTTTTACTTTTTTATTTGGATCAATACCAGTCTCTCTCAAAATCTTTTTTGAAGTTGAAAACCCTATCCCATAAATATAAGTTAAAGCAATTTCAATCCTTTTATTTTTTGGTAAATCAATGCCTGCAATTCTCGCCATTTTAACCCTGCCTTTGTTTATGTTTTGGATTCTCACAAATAACCATTACTTTACCCTTCCTTTTAATAATCTTACATTTTACGCATCTTTTTTTAACAGAAGATTTGACTTTCATAAACCCTCCTAAAATCTATATCCAATTGAAAATCTGTAATTATCTGTTTCAAAAGAATAAATATCAGAATCAACACCAACATCAAATATAAATGATTTAAAAATTAAACCCCCTCCAAATGTCCATCCAACCCTTCTACCTGCATAATCTTCAAATCTCCCAATCCTTGCTGAAATAAAATCATAATAAGTATATTCAATTCCAATATTTCTCCATGTATCCTTCCACACTTCCTTATAACCCTCTTCCTTTAAATCCTGAAAAAGATTTACAACAACTTTTGTTATTTCTACTGCCATTATAATTTTATGGGACCCTGTATATATTGGTCTATAAGAAAAACCTGTTTTTAGAGTATAAGGAAGTGGATCTCTATCACCTCCTTTTTTTGTGAATTTAACAGAAGGTCCTATATGAAGTAATGATGCTCCAAATTGAAGACCCTTTGGAAAATCAAATTTATAAAGAATTCCTGAATCAAAAGCATAGGATAAGGCAGCACCCCCTCCACCTGTTTCTGGATAAATTCTTCTTACAAGCCAATCAGGTGCTAAAAAACTATAAACTGTTTTTAATGTAAAACCAATTCCCAATTTTTCCTTAAATTTAATTCCGTATGAGATACCTGCTGCAAAATCAAAATTTCTAAATCTTGCTATCACTGAACCATCTTCCATCTGTGCCTCTGTTTCACCTGTTGTTAAATATATACCATGAATTCCTATATTTCCATATTGAGGAATTGGTCTTACAAACCCCAAAAATTCATAATACATATCAGGCCATAGTGCTGTTAACCAGTTTGAATGTTGAAGTGCAACTTCATTTTTTTCAAAAAATGCAATTGCTCCTGGATTATAATAAAGGGCTGTTGCATCTTCACCTATTGAAACAAATGCTCCACCCATACCAACTGCTCTTGCTCCGGGATAAATTGTTAAAAAAACCATTGTAGCATCGTTTGTAGATGCAAACAAAACACTAGCTATAACTAACCCCATTAACTTTTTCATAATTTTTCACCTCTTTTTAATTTTTAATTTTTTATAATTTTAAAGTATTTTTAATAAAAATTGCAAGTTTGAAATAAAAAACTTTATAATTTTTAAAATGAAAATTCTTATAATAGGAAGTGGAGGAAGAGAACATGCACTTGCTTTTTGGTTTTCAAAATTTGGACATGAAGTAATAGCAATACCTGGAAATCCTGGTATTGAAAAAATAGGTAAAATTTATCCTTTTTCTCCATTAGATTTTGAAAAAATAAAAGAGGTTGCAAAAATTGAAAAAGTTGATGCAATTTTACCCGGTCCAGAAGAACCAATTGTAAAGGGAATAAAGGATAAACTTTCAAAAGATTTTTTTGTTTATTCACCTTGTTCAAAAGAGGCAAATTTAGAAGGAAGTAAGGCATTTGCAAAAGAATTCATGATTGAAAATGGTGTTCCTACTGCAAGATATGAAATATTTGATGAACCTGAAAGGGCACATAAATACATTGAAAAAATAAAAGGACCATGTGTTGTAAAGGCATCTGGACTTGCTGGTGGTAAAGGAAGCATTGTTTGTAAAAATAAAGAGGAAGCACATAAGGCAATTAAAAAAATTATGGAAGAAAAGATTTTTGGAGATTCTGGAAATATAGTTGTTATAGAAGATTTTTTAAAAGGAGTTGAATGTTCAATAATTGCACTTATTGCAGGAGACGAATACTTAATGTTTTTACCATCTCAAGACCACAAACCTGTTTATGATAACGATGAAGGACCAAATACAGGTGGAATGGGTGCTTATGCTCCCTTACCTTTTTTAAATAATGAACTTTTAGAAAAAATAGAAAATGAAGTAATAAAAAGAACGATAAAGGGATTTGTAAGAAAAAATTTTGAATATCAAGGTGTTCTATACGCAGGACTTATGATAGGAAAAGAAGGTGTCTTTGTTCTTGAATACAATGTGAGATTTGGAGACCCTGAGACGCAACCCCTTGTTTATCTTATTGATACAGACCCTGAAATCATAATTAATAAAACAAAGGAATTTAAACTTGGCTCTTTAAATTTAAAATTTAAAGAAGGTTTTGCCTTATGTGTTATCCTTGCATCAAAGGGATATCCAGGAAAATATGAAAAAGGTAAGGAAATAAAGGGATTAGAAGAATGCGAAAAAATTCCTGATGTTTATATTTTCCATGCAGGAACAAAAAGAGAAAATAAAAAATTTTTCACAGATGGAGGGAGAGTTTTAGGAGTTTTAGGATATGGTAAGACATTAAAGGAAGCAAAAGAGAAAAGTTATAAAGGGGTTGAAAAAATATATTTTGAGGGAATTCATTATAGAAAAGATATAGGTGATAAAGGTTTTAAAAAATTGGAGGAACTTTTATGAAAATAATAGAAGTAAATAGTTCTTCAAGGGAAGAGCTTTTAGATATAACAGAAAAAATAATTGAAGTAATCAAGAAAGAGAATTGGAAAAATGGAATTTTATTTTTGTATGTCCCCCATACAACAGCAGGAATAACAATAAATGAAAATTATGACCCATCTGTTTCAGAGGATATATCTGATAATTTAAAAAGGATATTTCCACCTGGTAAAAATTATAAACATACTGAAGGAAATGCAGATTCCCATATAAAATCATCAGTTATAGGAAATACTACATTTTTGTTTTTAGAAGATGGGAAACCTGTTTTTGGAACATGGCAGGGAATATTTTTATGTGAATTTGATGGACCAAGAAAAAGAAAAATTTATTTAAAATTTTTTGAGGAAAAATAGGAGGTAAAAATGGAAGAAATTAAAAAAGAACAAATAGAAGAAGGAAAATCTATTGCATGGCTTTCATACATTCTCATACTTGTTCTTGTTCCCCTTTTAATCCAAAGAGAAAACCCTTATACAAAATTTCATATTAAGCAAGGACTTGCACTTCTTATCACATGGATTATACTTTATATTATAGGGCTTATTTTTAATTTTGTTCCAATTTTAAGAGTGATTGTATGGTTTTGTATATGGGCTTTTACAATCGTTTTAGCAGTTACTGGAATAATAAATTCCTTAAATGGGAAAATGGAAAAATTGCCAATAATAGGTGATTTTGGAGAGAAATTCAACATTTAAAAAATATATAATCATTTGCATTCTTATAATTTTAATTTTTTACCTTTATGGTTTTTTATACCATTTTTTTCCACCAAATGAAAAAGGTGGAAGTATTCCTTTTAGAATAAATAAAGGAGAAGGACTAATTTCAATTTCAAAAAATTTAAAAAATTCTGGAATTATAAAAAATGAAATTTTATGGTTATTTTCTGGAATTTTAATGAGGGAAGAAAATAAAATTTTAGAAGGACTTTACTTTTTAAAAAAGAATATGAATGAAATTTTATGTTTTAAATCAATAAGATATAAATTTTCCTTAGTTCCATATGTAAAAATAACAATACCAGAAGGCTCCAATTTAAAAGAAATTTCAAGGATTATTTCAAGAGAATTAAATGTCCCTTATGATTCCTTTTATTCTTTCTTTACTTCACCACAAAAAATAAGATCAATTTTTGAAAAATTCAATATAAATCCTGCAAATACATTTGAAGGATACATTTTTCCTGACACCTATATTTTCCCATCAGGTGTAACTCCATATGAAGTCGGGGTAAGGGGAATGGAGAATTTATTAAAGATATTAAAAGAAATTGGTTATGATACATTAAAAAGTAAGCTTGATTTACACAAAATTTTAACCCTTGCATCAATTGTTGAAAAGGAAGCAATTTTTGATTTTGAAAGACCTTTAATTGCTTCAGTATTTCTAAATAGATTAAAGAAAGGGATGCCGCTTCAAGCGGACCCAACAATTAAATATGTTATAGAAAAAAAGGGAAACTTATCTTTTTCTGATTTATTAATTGATTCTCCTTATAATACTTATAAATATAAAGGATTACCACCTGGACCAATTTGTTCACCAGGAAAATCTTCTATAAAAGCAGTAATTTATCCTTCAAAAACAGATTATCTATATTTTGTTTCAAAAGGAGACGGAACCCATCATTTTTCAAAAAGTTTCGAAGAACATAAAGAGAAAAAAGTAATTTATAAAAAAGAATGGAATTTTTAAAGGGCGCGTGGCGGAATGGAAGACGCGGTGGGTTCAGAACCCACTGGGAAAAAATCCCGTGGAGGTTCAAATCCTCTCGCGCCCATTTTAT
>CAZUSI010000042.1:0-4675 GCA_964623395.1 uncultured bacterium
TTTGAAATTATATTTCCATTTACCTTTACTTTCCCATTTTCTATTAAATTTTTAACAAATGAACGCGATGTTCCTATTCCACTTTTTACAAGATATAAATCAATCCTTTCACCACTTGATTTTTTCTGAACTACTCTTTCAAAATATCTTAACATTAAATAGAAGAAAGTATTTTCTTTTCTTCCTCTATTATTTTATCTATTCCTTTTTTTGCAACATCAATCAATTTTATAAGTTCTTCCTTATTTAAACTTCCTTTTTCAGCAGTTCCTTGAATATCAACTATTCTTCCATCTTCAAGCATTGAAATGTTTAAATCAAATTCTGCATTTAAATCTTCTTCGTAGCTTAAATCAAGATAAATTTCACCATTTATTTTACCAACACTTATTGAACCTAAAAATTTATCAATTGGATCTTCATCCAACAATTTATTTTTAATCATGTATCTTGTTGCAATATAAAGGGCAACAAAACCCGCATTTATACATGCTGTCCTTGTTCCTCCATCTGCCTGCAAAACTTCACAATCTATTATTATTGTATAATCCTTAAGCTTTTTCCTATCACATGCACCCCTTAAACTCCTTGAAATCAACCTACTTATTTCAATTGACCTTCCATCTTTTCCCCTTAAATCCTTAACATTTCTTTCAGGTGTTGCTCTTGGATGCATAAAATATTCAGCAGTTACCCATCCCTCTTCAAGTTCCCTCAAAAAAGGAGGAACCTTTGTTTCTATTGTTGCTGTTGCTAAAACTATTGTATTACCAATTTCAAAAAGACAAGAACCTTCAGGAGTTTTTAAATAATTTGGATAAAATTTAAAATTCCTTAACTCTTCTTTACCTCTTCCTTCCCTCATTTCCCTTCATATTCCTTTAATTTTTCTTCAAGTTCCTTTATCCTTTCCTTTAATTTTTCCCTTTCACCCCTTTTTTGTAATTTATAAATTCTATATAAAATACCAAGAAGGGCAAATAAAAAAGCAAGGTCAAAGTATGTTCTAAATTGAATTGTGATAAAGCTTTCCTTTGAAAGCATCAAAATATCCATTATAATTTGAACTACAACAATAATAAGAATTACTATCGCCCATAGAACCATTTTTTACCTCCAAAAATCTTTTTTTCATCTTTTATTATTTTATCTTTAATATAAACAAATGGACCAATTTCACAATTTTTACCTATTTTTGTTTTACCTTTTAAAACTACAAAGGGATAAATAATACTATCTTTTCCTATTTCAACATCATAATCAATATAGACATTTTCAGGAGAAAAAATAGTAACTCCATTTTGAGTAATTTTTTTAATTATTCTTTCCTTCATTATTTTAAATGCCTTTATAAAATCTTCCCTTTTATTTATTCCTATACACTCATCAGGATCTTCTGCCAAAAAGGCAAGTATTTTTTTGTTTTCATAATTTAAAAGATGAATACAATCTGTCAAATAATATTCCCCCTTTTTATTGGAAGGGGTTATTTTATTTATAACTTTTTCAAGACTTTCTCTTTTAAAAATATAAACCCCTGTATTAACCTCTTTAATATTTTTCTCCTCATCGCTTGCATCTACTTCTTCAACTATTTTTAAAACCCTTGAATTTTTCTTTATTATTCTACCATATCCTTGTGGATTTTCAAACAATGCGGTTAATATTAAAGCATCAGGTTTATTTTTGTTATAAAAATCAATAAACTTTTTTAAAGTTTCATATGTTAAAAGCGGAGCATCTCCTGGAAGAATAAGTAAATCGTCATTTTCTTTTATTTCTTCAAGTGCCTTTTTAACAGCATCACCTGTTCCAAGTGGAACTTTTTGGTCTATAATATATGCCTCTTTCTTAAATTTTTGAATTATCTCATCTTTTGATTTACCCCCTACTACAATGTATATTTTTTTCATTTTTAATTTTTTTAAATTATCAATACTATAAGAAAGTAATGGTCTTCCACATAGTTCATGCAATACCTTACTTTTTTCTGAATTAAACCTTTTACTTTTTCCTCCTGCAAGAATTATACCAATCATTTTATCTTTAAAATTTTATTTTCCTTATCAACATATATTATTTTTGGCTTAACTTCTTCATCAGTAAATATAAAAGAAAAAACAAATATTTCATCACCTACATGAGAAAGTCTTGCTGCACCACCATAAAGAATTACTTCATTTTCTTTTGAAGGAATTGCGTATGTTTCAAAACGATTCCCATTATTCTTATTTATTATCATAACAAATTCATAGGGCTTAATATCTCCTTCTTCCATAATCTGAGGTGGAAGACCTATGCTTCCTTCATAATCAAGAATTGTTTTTGTTACCTTCAATCCATGAATTTTACTTTTTAAAAATTTTCTTAATTTCAAACTATGTCCTCCTCTATTATATTTAGTTTTTCTCTTAAAATATCAAGGGTAAAATCTATTTTTTCTCTTGGTATAATTATTGAAAAGGAATGCAAGGAAGAGGAAATAAGAAATATTTTAATTCCATAAAAGGCGAGCAAATTGAGAACTTCAGCAACAACCCCTTTCCTTCTTGCAAGGTTTTTCCCAAGAAAAGTAATTAAGCCAACATTATTAAATTCCTTCAAATAAATCTTTTCCTCCTTTTCTTTTATTTCTTCAAGCAAATTCTTCATCTCTTCCTTCTCACTATCCTGAACAACAAAATTAAATCCAATTTTCCCTTTTGGAAGAGGAACTGTATTTACAAGTAATAAATTAACACCTTTTTCCTTTATCAAATCAAATAAATCTGAAATTATGCTTATTTTATCACTTATTTCCTGCAATGTAAAAAATATAACTCTTTCATTTTTAAAGAGTTTTATTTCAACATCAAAGATCATTTAGTCCTTTAAAACCTCCTTTAATGCTTCAATATAATTTTCCATTTCTTCTTTTTTTCTTTTTTCTGTAACAGCAACAAGAAGCCAGTTTTCTTTAAATCCAAATTTTTCAAGTGATGTTCCTGCTAAAAACCCTTTTTCAGCCATTTTAATAACAAATTCCTTTGCAGAAATTGGTAGTTCAATTACAAATTCTTTAAAAAATGGGGAATCAAAAGGTGATTTAATTCCTTCCTTTAAAAGCATTTCATAAAAAATATGGGAATTGTAAATTATGTTTTTCCCAAGTTCCTTTATTCCTTCTTTTCCTATTACTGAAAGATAAACACAAGCAGCAAGGGCACATAACATCTCATTTGTACATATATTACTTGTTGCCTTCTCCCTTCTTATATGTTGTTCTCTTGTCTGTAAAATCATTGCAAATGCCCTTTTACCATCCAAATCTTTTGTTTCACCTGCTATTCTTCCAGGCATCATTCTTATAAATTCTTCTTTACATGTAAAAATACCTAAATAAGGACCACCAAATCCCAATGGAAGTCCAAGTGACTGTCCTTCTGCAACTGCAATGTCTGCATCATATTCGCCTGGTGGTTTAAGGATTCCAAGAGAGGTTGGATCAAAAACCATTATAAAAATTAAATTTTTTTTCTTCTTTATATCTTCTATTTTTTCAGGATCCTCTAATATTCCAAAAAAGTTTGGATGTTGAAGAACTATACCAGCAGTTTTTTCATCTATTTCCTTTTCAACAATTCCATAATCAATTTTCCCTGTTTTCCTATCATAAGGAATTTCTTTAATTTCTACAACATGAGAGGTATATGTATATACAACCATTTTATAAAGGGGATTTAAATTTTCTGGTATTAAAATCTTATATTTATTTTTTATCCTACATGCCATTAAAATTGCTTCTGCAAGTGCACTCCCCCCTTCATACATAGAACTGTTTGAAATATCCATTCCCGTTAATTCACATATAAGTGTTTGATATTCAAACATTGCCTGAAGGGTTCCCTGAGATACTTCTGCTTGATAGGGAGTATAGGCAGTATAAAATTCGGGTCTTGAAATTACATAATTAACAACTGCTGGAATAAAATGGTCATAAGCGCCTCCTCCTGCAAAATTTATAAGTTCAGGATTATTTAACTTTGCAAGCCCCTCAACAATTTCTCTAACTTCTATTTCACTTTTACCTTTTGGTATTTTTAAGGGTTCTTTAAGAAGTTTATCTTGGGGTAAGAATTTTAAAAGTTCCTCAAATTTTCTTATTCCAAGAAAATCAAATATTTCCTTCCTTTCCTTTTCACTTTTGGGAATATACTCCATAATTTATTCAACTCCTATTAATTTCTTATATTCTTCTGCTGATAAAAGATTTTGAATCTCTTCAGGATTTGTTATTCTTATCTTTATCATCCATCCAAGACCATAAGGGTCTTCATTTACTATTCCTGGATTTGTTTCAAGTTCCTCGTTCACTTCAATAACTTCTCCTGAAAGGGGAGCATAAAGATCTGCAACTGTTTTTACTGCTTCAATACTTCCAAAGGGTTGCATCTGCTCAAGCATTTCTCCAACAGCAGGTAATTCTATATAAACTATATCGGACAATTCACTTTGTGCAAAATCTGTTATTCCTATTGTTGCTATATCTCCTTCTATTTTTGCCCATTCATGTTCCTTTGTATATTTTAAATCTTCTGGAATAAGCATTTAACACCTCCTTTTATCTTAAAAAGAATAAAATTATAAATCTTTGATTGAAAAAATGTCAATTTTACTTTATAATTTAAACTTAAAA
>CAZUSI010000042.1:4775-12641 GCA_964623395.1 uncultured bacterium
AAATAGAATGGTAAAGGTAAGATTTGCTCCTTCTCCAACAGGTGCACTCCATGTAGGTGGTGTAAGAACTGCCCTTTATAATTATTTGTTTGCAAGAAATAAAAATGGTAAATTTTATTTGAGGATTGAAGATACTGACCCTGAAAGGTCAAAAAGAGAATGGATTGACATAATTTTAGAAGGTCTTTCATGGATTGGTATTGAATGGGATGGAGAAATTGTTTTACAATCAAAAAGATTGGAAATATATAAAGAGTATGCTTTAAAACTTTTAAAGGAAGGTAAAGCATATTATTGCTATTGCACTGAAGAAGAAATTGAAAAATATAAGGAAGAGGCGAAAATTCTTAAAAAATCCTTTAAATACCCAAGAACATGCTTAAAAAGAAGTAAAGAAGAAATTGAAAAATTTGAAAAGGAAGGGAGAAAAAAGGCAATAAGATTTAAGGTTCCTCCTGGAAAAACAGAATTTTTTGATTTAATTCATGGTAAAATAGAATTTGATAATTCAGAAATTGAAGATTTCGTCATTTTAAGGCAAGATAATTTCCCTACATATCAACTTGCTTGTGTAGTTGACGACCATCTTATGGAAATTACTCATGTTATAAGAGGGGATGACCATATTGCAAATACACCAAAACAAATTTTGCTTTATAAGGCATTTGGATGGGAACCTCCTTCTTTTGCTCATCTTCCAATGATATTAGGACCTGATAAAAAAAGGCTTTCAAAAAGGCATGGTGCAACTTCAATAACAGAATTTAAAGAGGAAGGATTTTTACCAGAGGCACTTTTTAATTTTCTTGCCCTTTTAGGATGGTCACCAGGGGATAATAGGGAAATAATTTCAAAGGAAGAAATGATAAAATTATTTGATATAAAAAGAGTTAATAAGAGGGCTTGCATTTTTGATATGAATAAACTCTTATGGATGAACTCTGAATATATAAAGAAACTTGATGATGAAAAACTTTTGGAAGTTGCTTTAAAATTTTTTGAAAAAAAGGAATGGTTTAATAAAGATATTGAAACTTTAAAAAAAATAATTCCTTTATTTAAAACAAGGATAAGAACATTAAAAGAATTTCCTGAATTTTCCGATTATTTTTTTACAAGAGAATATAAATATGAAAAAGAAGGTATTGATAAATACTTTATTTATCCAGAAGTTTTTGAAATAATTGAAGAAATTTTAAGCGAAATAAATTCTTTAAAGGATTTTAATAAAATAAATGTTGAAAAAATTGTAAGGGAAAAGGCAAAAGAAAACAATGTAAATACTTCTTTTATAATACATCCCCTTAGAATAATATTAACGGGTAAGCAGGTAGGGCCAGGTCTTTTTGATATAATTGAAATTCTTGGAAAAGAAGAAGTAATATTTAGGATTAAAAGGGCACTTTCTGAATTTAAGGGGTTTATTTTTAATAAAACAAATTATCCTGAAAGAACAAAATTTTAGGAGGTTTGAAGTGAAAAAGAAAGTATATGAGATAGGAAAAATGGAATATAAGCCAGTTAGGGCACCAAGAGGGAAAGAAATATCCTGTAAGGGATGGGTTCAGGAAGCAGCATTAAGAATGCTTATGAACAATGTTGACCCTGATGTTGCTGAAAAACCAGAAGAACTTATAGTTTATGGTGGTCAAGGAAAAGCAGCAAGAAACTGGGAATGTTTCTGGGCAATTGTTGAAGCCCTTAAAAATCTTGAAAATGATGAAACACTTTTAATTCAATCAGGAAAACCTGTTGGAATTTTTAAAACAAATGAATGGGCACCAAGAGTTTTAATAGCAAATTCATTACTTGTTCCTGCATGGGCAAATCTTGACTATTTTAGAAAACTTGAAGCAATGGGATTAATAATGTATGGACAGATGACTGCTGGCTCCTGGATATATATAGGAACACAAGGAATAATTCAAGGAACTTATGAAACATTTGCAGCATGTGCAAGAAAACATTTTGGAGGTTCTTTAAAGGGAAAATTTGTTTTAACTGCTGGAATGGGTGGAATGTCAGGTGCACAACCTCTTGCAGTTACCATGAATGAAGGTGTTATTCTTGATGTTGAAGTTGATCCTAAAAGGATTGAAAGGAGAGTAAAACAAGGATTTTGTGATATAATGGTTTATGATCTTGATGAAGCCTTAAAACTTGTTTTTGAAGCAGTTAAGAAGAAAATTCCAAGGTCAATTGGACTTGTTGGAAATGCCTCTGATATTCATCCAGAACTTGTTAAAAGGGACATTATACCTGATGTTGTTACTGACCAAACATCAGCCCATGACCCTTTAAATGGCTATGTTCCTGGAAAAATGAGTTTAGAAGAAGCATTGGAACTTAGAAGGAAAAATCCTGATGAATATCTTAAAAGGTCTTATGAATCAATAGCAAGACATATGGAAGCAATACTTGAAATGCAAAAGAAAGGGGCAATTGCTTTTGATTATGGAAACAATATAAGAGGGCAGGCACTAAAAGCAGGTGTTAAAGATGCTTTTCGTGTTCCAGGTTTTGTTCTTGAATACATAAGACCTTTATTTTGTGAAGGTAAGGGACCTTTTAGATGGGTTGCTCTTTCAGGTGATCCAGAAGATATATATATTACAGATAAAATGGTATGTGAGCTTTTCCCAGAAAATGAATCCCTTTTAAGATGGATAAAATTAGCAGAAGAAAAAGTTCCTTTTCAAGGACTTCCTGCAAGAATTTGCTGGCTTGGTTATGGAGAAAGAGATAAGGCAGGTCTTATTTTTAATCAACTTGTAAAAGAAGGTAAAATAAAGGCACCAATTGTAATAGGAAGAGACCATCTTGATACAGGTTCAGTTGCTTCTCCCTATAGAGAAACAGAAGGAATGAAGGATGGTTCTGATGCAATTGCTGATTGGCCAATCTTAAACGCACTATTAAATGCATCATCAGGGGCATCATGGGTATCAGTTCATCATGGAGGAGGAGTTGGAATAGGATATAGTATTCATGCAGGACAGGTAATAGTTGCTGATGGAAAAGAGGAAACGGATAAAAAAATTGAGAGGGTTTTGAAAAATGATCCTGGAATAGGAATTGTAAGGCATGCTGATGCTGGATATGAAAAGGCAATTGAAACTGCAAAAAAGTTTGGAATAAAAATACCAATGCTAAAAGAATGATAATTTATTCAATAGCAAATCAAAAAGGGGGAGTTGGAAAAACAACAACATGTTTAAATCTTTCCTTTGCTTTAAGTAAGCTTGGTAAAAAAGTTTTAGCAGTTGATTTTGATCCACAGGCAAACCTTACATCAGGATTTGGAGTAAATTCCTCACAAAAAGGAATTTATGAATTATTTTCGGAGGGAAAAAATTTAAACGAGGTAATAAAAAAAATTAATGATAATTTATATTTAATTCCATCAAATTTCGAACTTTCGGGTTTTATTGAAGAGATAAAGGATGAAAGGGATAAAGAAAATATTTTAAAAAAAACATTAAAAGATTTAAAGGATTTTGACTACATTCTTATAGATACTCCACCATCTTTATCCCTTTTAACAGTAAATGCTTTAACTGCATCAAATTCTGTTATAATCCCAGTTCAAAGTGAATATTATTCTCTTGAAGGTTTAACTCATCTTTTAAAGGTTATAAAGAGAGTTAAGGATTTTTTAAATCCTTCTCTTAAAATAAGAGGATTTTTAATAACACTTTTTGATAAAAGATTAAAACTTTCTTATGCAATTGAAGAAGAATTAAGAAGAGCATTTAAAGAAAAAGTTTTTAAAACAATAATCCCAAGAAGCGTAAGAATTGCTGAAGCACCAAGTTTTGGAAAAAGCATATTTGATTATGCGCCAGATTCAGCTGGTGCAATTGCTTATTTTGAACTTGCAAAGGAGATTTTAAAAAAGGATGAAAAAGAAGGTTCTTGGTAAAGGGCTTGATGCACTTATAAAAGGGGTTCTTGAAGAAAGTATTAAAAAATTGCCGATTGAAAAAATTGTTCCAGGAAAATATCAACCAAGAATAAAAATTACGCCATCTTCTTTAAAGGAGCTTATGGATTCAATAAAGGAAAAAGGAATAATTGAGCCAATTATTGTAAGGCCATCTGGTGAAAATTTTGAAATCATTTCAGGACATAGAAGATTTTATGCAGCAAAAGAACTTGGATTTAAGGAAATTGATTGCATTGTTAAAGAGGTTGGTGATGAAGAGGCACTTGAAATTTCTCTAATTGAAAATTTACAAAGAGAGAATTTAACTCCTGTTGAAGAGGCTCTTGCCTATAAAATTTTAAATGAAAAATTTGGTTTAACTCATGAAGAGATTGCAAAGAAAATTGGAAAAACAAGGAGTGCAATAACAAACACTTTAAGAATTTTAAATTTACCTCCTGAAATAATTTCTGCAATTGATGAAGGTAAAATAACAGAAGGTCATGCAAGAACAATTCTTTCTTTAAAGGATGATAAGGAAAGAATGAGATTTTTTAAGAAACTTTTAAAGGAAAAAATGAGTGTTAGAAAAGCAGAAAGAATTGTAAAAATGGATGCTCAAATAATAAATTTAGAAGAAAAATTTAAGGAAATAGGTTTTAATGTGGAGATTAAAAAAAAGAAAAAAGGTGGTTATATAAAGATATTTTTTGAAAATGAAGATGATTTTAATTTTATAATAAAAAAATTTTTTAATGAATAAAATAATAAAAATACTTGAAGAGTTTACAACATTTCCTTCCCCTCCTGGTTACGAAAAATTCCTTTCCCAAAAAATAAAAAAGAAAATAGAAAAGCATCTTGATGAAGTTAAAATAGATGAATTTGGAAACTTAATAGGAATTAAAAAGGGAAAAGGCAAAAAGAAAGTTATGATTTCTTCCCATATTGATGAAATATTTATGTATGTAAAAAAAATTGAAAAAAATTTTGCAATTGTTGAAACACATGGTGTTGATAAAAAAATTCTTGAAGGACAAGAAGTTATTCTTTTAAAGGAAGATGGTAGAAAAATTGAAGGAATTATAGGAAATGTTCCACCTCATTTAAAAGAAGAAGTTAAAGAAAAGGAAATATTTGTTGATTTTGGAGAAAGTGCAGAAAAACTTGGTATAAATTTGGGAGATATAATAACATTTAAAGGAGAATTTGGAATTTTAAACAAAACAAAAATTTTTTCAAAATCACTTGATGCAAGAATATGTCTTCCATTAATTTTTTTACTAATTGAAAAAATAAATAAAAAACTTTATCATAAAAATCTAATCTTCCTTTTAAATGTGCAAGAGGAGACAGGTGGAATGGGTGCGATGGTAAAAGCTTTTAATATTTATCCAGATGAATGTATTGTTCTTGATGCAACTTTTGGTAAATCTTTTTATGATAAAGAAGAAATAGAAATAGGAAAGGGACCGGCAATAGGGGTCGGTCCTTTTATTGATAAGAGAATAAGTGAAAGAATGGTTAAAATATGTAAGAAATATAAAATACCTTATCAAATTGAAGTATTACCTGAAAGAACAAGAACAGACCTTGATAAAATAAGTCTTTTGAAAGAAGGTATTCCATGTGGACTTCTTTCAATACCAATAAGATATATGCATACACCGGTAGAGGTTGGTGATATAAATGATATAAAATGGGGTGTAAAATTGCTTGAAAAATATTTGGAAGAAAAATGAAAATAATTTTATACTTATTCTTTTCTGTTTTTCATAATGAAATATTAATTCCATCAGAAAGTTTTTCTCTTATAGGAATAAAAGAGATTTCATTTTTTGATATAGGAATTGCAAAATTTGAAGAAGTAAAAAAAGATATTCTTTTATTTTCAATTTCGGATTGGTTAATTGATTCAAAAATTTATCATTTTACTTATTACAATAAAAAAATAAAAATTGGAATTTCTTCCTCTTATTTTGATTTTGGAAAATTTGAATATTATGAAAAAGCAAGTGATAATCCAACTTTTTATTATAAACCATTTTCTTTCTTAACAGGAATATATTATCCTTTTAAAATTGATCCTGAACTATATTTAAATTCAGGGATAAAGTATATTTATTCTGTAATAGAGGAATACACTTCAAAAAATTTACTTTTTGATTTCTTTTTATTCTTTAAACCATCAAAATTTGAAAATTTAAAATTTGAAGGAGGAATAAGAAATTTTGGCTTTTCTTCAAAATTTTATAAAAGATATTATTCAGAACCCTTTTTATTTTTCTTAAACTCAGAATTTTTTTATAAAAGATTTATTTTTAAAATAAACTATAAAAGGGGAATTTATTTTAAAATAAAGGAAGATTTTAACCATAAAATAGGTTTTAGCATTTCCTATAAAATAATGAAAAATCTTGATTTACTTGCAGGTTTTTCATATCCAGAAGATACAGGCTTTTTTTCAATTGGTTTTGAATTTAAACTTCCCTTTATAAATTTAAGATATTCCTATAAACCTTCAAAGTTTTTTGATGATATACATTTTATAAGTATAACAAATGCTGGAATTTGAAAGAAAAATTGAGGAAATAAGCAAAAGGATTGAAGAATTAAAGAGTTTATTATCAGAACATCCTGAATTTAAAAAAGAACTTGATATACTTAGTGAAAGAAAAAAAATACTTATTCAAAAAATATTTTCAAATTTAAGTGCATGGGATATTGTTCAAATTGCAAGGCATCCTGAAAGACCCCATTCAAAAGATATAATTGAAAGAGTATTTGATGATTATTTTGAACTTCATGGAGATAGGTTGTTTGGAGAGGATCCTGCAATTATTGCTGGGATTGCTCGGCTTTCTTCTTATAAATTTGCATTTGTAGGAGAGGAAAAGGGAAGAGGAACAAAAGAGAGGACTTTTAGAAATTTTGGAATGCCTCATCCTGAAGGTTATAGAAAGGCATTAAGAATTTTTAAAATTGCAGAAAAATTCTCATTTCCATTAATAACATTTGTTGATACACCTGGCGCTTACCCTGGAATAGGGGCAGAAGAAAGGGGACAGGCATGGGCAATTGCCTTAAATATATTTGAAATGCTCAGATTAAGAGTTCCAATAATAGTTTTTATAATAGGTGAAGGTGGCTCTGGTGGTGCACTTGCAATTGCAGTCGGAGATAGAATTTATGCTCTTGAATATTCAATATATTCTGTTATTTCTCCTGAGGGTTGTGCCTCAATTTTATGGAGAGATAGTAAAAAGGCAGATAAGGCAGCAGAAGCATTAAAATTAACAAGTAATTTTTTAAAGAATTTTAAAATTATAGATGATATCATAAAGGAACCTGAAGGTGGAGCACATAGGGATTGGGATGAAACAGCAAAAAGAATAAAAGAAGTGATTATAAAAGATATTAAAGATTTAAAAGAGAAAAATATTGATGATTTAATTAGAGAAAGAAGGGAAAAATTTAGAAACATTGGATTTTTTAAAATAAGATGACATTAAGGGGAAATTTAAAAGATTTTGAACTTTCTGATTTACTTCAACTACTTCATATGAGTTTGAAAAATGGTGCCTTAAAAATAACTTCCTCAGAAGGTGAAGGGATTATATATATTGAAAATGGAATAATAAAAGATGCAAGGATAAATGAAGAGGAAGGAGAGATAGCAATGGCAAAAATAATGCAATTGAAGGAAGGAATATTTGAATTTTTACCAAACATAAAATCTTCAAAGAATACAATAAATTTACCAATTCCAAACCTTTTACTTGAAATAGCAAGAAAAATTGATGAATGGAAAGTAATAGAAAAAATAATTCCATCCCTTGATGCTATTTTTGAAATAGAACCAAATCCTGATACAGATGTTGAGGAGATTGAACTTAACAAAAATGAGTGGAAAGTTCTTTCAAGAATTGATGGTAAAAAAA
>CAZUSI010000043.1:0-3110 GCA_964623395.1 uncultured bacterium
AAATCATTTATATCTCTTCTTTATGATGTTTAATTACTTTTCCCTTAACCATGAATATAACATCTTCGCATAAATTTGTTGAAAGGTCTGCTATTCTTTCAATACTCCTTGCAATTCTCATCAAATGAAAGGATCTTTCTATTGTTGACGGGTCCTGCATCATATATGTAATGAGTTCTCTATAAATTTGGTCTCTTAAAGAATCCACTAAATCATCTCTTATACATACATCTTTTGCAAGTTCAATTTTTCTTTCTATAAAAGAAGTTATGCTATCCTTTAACATTTGAATTGCAATTTCTGCCATTCTTGGTATATCAATTAATGGCTTAACAGGTGGACGCTCAATTAAAAAAAGAGCACTTTCACAAATATTAACTGCTTCATCACCCATTCTTTCTAAATCATTATTAATTTTTAATATCATAAGAGCAGTTCTTAAATATTCTGCTTCTGGATGATAAAGAGCAATAAATTTTGTAACCATATCATCTACTTCAATCTCCATATCATTCACCTTTTTTTCTTCTTTTTCAATGACCTCATCTAAAATTTCCTTATTTCTTTCTAATAATCCCTTTATGCTTTTTTCTATCATCTCCTCTACAATTAAAGCCATTTCAATTATTTTTTCCTTTAATTTATTAATTTTTTCCTCAACAATCATTTTACCTCCCAATTATCCAAATTTCCCTAATAAATAATTTTCAGTTCTTGGATCAGATGGAACTGTAAATATTTTTTCAGTTTTATCAAATTCGATGAGTTCCCCTAAAAGTAAAAAAGCAGTATAATCAGATATTCTTGATGCCTGCTGAAGATTATGGGTAACAATAATAACAGTATAATTTTCTTTTAAATTTAATATAAGTTCTTCAATTTTTGCTGCTGAAATTGGATCTAAAGCAGATGTTGGTTCATCCATCAATAATATTTCTGGATTAAGAGCAATTGCCCTTGCAATACATAATCTTTGCTGTTGACCACCTGAGAGAAAATTCCCTTTTTTATGAAGAGAATCTTTAACTTCATCCCATAATCCAACCTTTTTTAATGTTTCATAAACTATTTTTTCCTCTTCCCTTTTTGAAAGTTTTACCCCATTTAAACGATAACCTGAAAGAACATTTTCATAGATACTCATCGTAGGAAATGGATTTGGTTTTTGAAACACCATTCCAATTTTTCTTCTTACTATCATTGGCTCCATTTCATAAATGTTTTCCTCATTTAAAAAAATTTTACCTTCTACTTTCCCACCAGGAGAAAGTTCATGTAACCTATTTATACATCTTAAAAGAGTTGTTTTTCCACATCCAGAAGGTCCCATAATTGCTGTCACTTTATTTTTTAGTATTTTAAGATTAATATTTTTTAATACATGATTTTCAAAATAATAGGCATTTAAATTTTCAATTCTTAAAATCTCACTTTCCATCTTTTAATAATCCATTTAGAAAAAAAATTTAAAGTAAAAACAATTAAAATCAAAATAAAAGAAGCTGCCCATGCCTTTTGATGCCATTCAGGGAAAGGACTTTTTGCATAATTATAAATTAAATGAGGTAATGCTTCAATTGGTTTAAATATATTTAAGTTCATATAGGGATTACCAAAAGCAGTGAAAAGTAAAGGGGCTGTTTCACCGGCAATTCTTGATATTCCAATAAGAATTCCTGTAATAATACCACTTAATCCTGCAGGTAAAATAACAAATAAAAGGGTTTTATAATAAGGAACCCCAAGAGACAAAGAAGCTTCTTTTAAACTTTGTGGAATTAAACTCAATGTCTCTTTAACTGATTTTATAATTACTGGAAGCATCATTATAGAAAGCGCAATACTACCTGAAAAAGCAGAAAAATTTTTCATTGGTTTTACAATCCATAAATAGGCAATGATTCCAAGAACAATTGAAGGGATACCCTGTAAAATATCTACAAGAAAATCTACTATTTTTGCTAATTTTTTATCTTTATTTTCTGAAAGATAAATGCCAACTGAAATTCCAATTGGTGTTGATAGAAAAAAAGAAATAAAAATTAAAATAAATGTTCCTACAATTGCATTTGCTATTCCTCCACCCTTTTCTCCAACAGGTTTTGGTAAATTGAAAATGAATTCAAAATTTATAGAAGAAATCCCATTTTTTATTAAATGAAAAAGAATAAGAAATAATGGTAAAATTGAAAAAAAGGAGAAAAAAATCGTGATAATTTTAAATAACCTATCTTTTATAATCCTATTAAAATTTTTTTCTTTCATTTTACAATATATTTTCTCACAAGAATTCTTCCAATAAAGTTTATTATAAATGTGACCAAAAATAAAAAAAGCCCAATTTCAATTAAAGCAGAGAGATACAAATCTCCTGTTGCCTCTGTGAATTCATTTGCTATTACTGATGCCATTGTATTACCTGGAGAAAAAATATTTTTAGGAAGAATATTTGCATTTCCAATTACCATTGTAACAGCCATTGTTTCTCCCAATGCTCTTCCAAGAGAAAGAAATATTCCTGATAAAATTCCAGAAATTGCATATGGAATTATAACTTTTTTAATTACTTCATATCTTGTGGCCCCAAGAGAATAGGCTGCTTCCTTAATTTCTGAAGGAACAAGCTCTATTACCTCTCTTCCAATAGATGAAGAATAAGGAATTATCATGATGGATAAAATTATAGAGGCAGTAAATATTCCTACTCCATAAGGAGTAATTCCCATTTTAATTTCTAAATTCCTTATTATAGGCACAAGAAAAAATAAACCCCAGAATCCATAAATTATTGAAGGAATTCCTGCAAGGAGGTCTAAAAGATTTTTTAAAATTAAAGATAATTTCCCTTCTCTATAATATTCACCAAGAAAAATAGAGAGAGAAAGGGAAAAGGGAATTGAGATTATAAGTGCTAAAAAAGAAGTTAAAATTGTTCCAATTAGAAATGGAAGAGCACCAAATTCATTAAATACAGGGTCCCATTTTTTTTCATAGAAAAATTTAATTCCAAATGCTTTTAAAGATGGATATGAATTGAAAATAAGTGTTAAAAACATTGAAAAAATCAAGAAAATTATAAAAATTCCAGAAAGAAAAAGAATTTTTTTGAA
>CAZUSI010000043.1:3210-8861 GCA_964623395.1 uncultured bacterium
TCTTCAATTTAAATTTATTTTAAAATATTTTCTCCTTTATAGGTTATTGATTTTATTATTTTTTCTGCCTTTGAAACTGCCTCAGGTGGTAAAGGTGCATAATGCAATGGCTTTGTATATTCTTGACCTTCATGTATCATCCACCATAAAAGATTTACAAGTTCTTCTGCTCTTTTTTTCTCCCTTCCTTCATAACTTTGTTCCTTATAAACTAAAATATAGGTAAATCCACTAATTGGGTAACCATCTTCTGCATCAGTATCCGTTATTGAAATCCTTGTATCAGGTGGTAAATCTATCTTGGCAGCATTTGAAACTGTTTCAATACTTGGTTTTATAAATTTCCCTTTTTTATTTTTAATTAAACCAAAAGGTAAATTATTTTGTAAAGCATAAATAAGTTCCACATATCCAATGCTTCCAGGCATTTGTTTTATAAGTCCTGAAACCCCCTCATTACCCTTTCCTCCAATTCCAATAGGCCAATTGACAGAAGTTCCTGCCCCAACTTTTTCTTTCCATTCCTTACTTATTTTTGAAAGGTAATCAGTAAAAATAAATGTTGTTCCACTTCCATCTGACCTATGAACAACAATTATTTCCAGATCCGGAAATTTGATATCTGGATTAATCTCCAATATTTTTTTATCATTCCATTTTTTAATTCTCCCAAGAAAGATATCTGAGATAATTTCAGGAGTAAATTTGATTTCTGGATTACCAGGTAAGTTATAAGTTAAAACAACTGCCCCAAGACATATTGGTATATGAAGAATTTCTGCTGGCATCTTTTTAAGATCTTCATCACTCATAAAGGCATCAGATGCCCCAAAATCAACAACTTTATTTATAATTTGTCTTATACCCCCACCAGAACCTATTGACTGGTAATTTATCTTTACTCCTTTTTCCTTATAATAAACATCAAACATTTTTGTATATAAAGGATAGGGAAAAGTGGCACCTGCTCCAACAATTTCTATATTTTGAGAAAATAAAAGGGAAGATAAAAATGCTAAAAAGAACCCTACATTTTTATTTATGATTTTCATATCAAACCTCCTTTAAAGGGGAAATTGAATTTTATATAAATTATAAAGGACTTTAAAATAAAAAAACAAATTGGAAATTTTAAAAATATTCCCTTATAATTTTAGAATGAAAGAAATTTTATATTTTATTTTTTCCTCTTATTTAAAATTTAATTTATGGAATGGAATAGAAGTTTTTCTTAAAGAAGAAAAGTCATACCCCCTTGTAAGTTTTATGGTAATTGTTCATTCTGGAAGTTTATATGAAAAACCTGAAGAACTTGGATTAACACATTTTCTTGAACATATGCTATTTGATGGGACAAAAAATTTAAAAAGGGAAAAATTGAATGAAGAATTTTCAAATAGTGGAATATATGTAAATGCTTTTACAAGAGAAGATTATACTGCTTTTTTCTTTACTTCTCCATCAAAGGAAATAGAAAAAGGAATTTATCTTTTATCGGAAATGCTTTTTGAATCAATTTTCCCTGACGAGGAATTTGAAAAGGAAAAAAATGTTGTTATTGAAGAATTTTATATGGAAAGTAAAAGAGAGGAAAACTTACACGATTTTGAAGCAATTAAATATCTTTTTTCAGGAACCCCATATTCAAATCCTACAATTGGATATGAAGAAACAATAAAAAATTTAAAAAAGGAAAAATTGATAGATTTTTGGAAAAAACATTATAATCCATCAAATATGAGTATAATAGCAATTGGTGATTTTGAAATAGAAAATATTATGGAAATTATAAATTTATACTTTGGAAAATATCCACCAAATGGGGAAAAAGAAGAAATTTATTTTGAGAATATTAAATATAAAGGGAAGGAAATATTTAAGAAAAGGACAAATTTTTTAAAAAATTATATTACAATTGGATTTAATGCCCCTTTATTAAAAGAAAAAAATTCTGAATATTTTTTAATTTTTAATAAAATTTTGAATTCGGAAAAAATAAAGGAAAAATTTAAAAATAAATTTAAAGGTGTTGAAGAAATAAGTTTTGATTATTTTTCAAGAAAAGGAATAGGAGTTTTTCTTTTAAAGGCAATATATGAAGAGAATGGATTAGAGGATAAAATTTTTGAGGAAATAGATGATTTTTTAAAGGAAATTATAAATGATTTGAGAAAAAGGGACTTTGAAGGGGCAAAAAATTCTTTAATTTATGAAAGGATTTTTAATGAAGAAAATTATACATATGCACTCATATTTAAAAGTTATTATATTCCATTTGGTGGTCCTTTTTTTGAAGAAAATCTCTTTGAAAGAATAAAAAGGGCAAAATTTAAGGAATTTAAAAAGTTTTTTAAAAATTATAATTTTGAAGAAAGAAGAGGATTTGCAAGTATAAAAAAGGAAGAAAAAGAAGAAGAAAAATTAAAGGAATATAAAATTGAAAGAAAAATAATAAATGGGAACAAAATAATTTTCAAATATGAACCAGATTCAAAAATACTTGCAATTCATTTTTTGATAAAAAATAGAAATTTGATTGAGAAAAAAAGTGGAATTTCAGAAATTTTATCAAGAATAATATTTAAAAATTTAAGTGAGATTGAAGAAATTGGAGCAAGGATAAAAACATTTGATGATCCATATCTTACTTTTGATGATTATTATCATAGAAGGGATTTTTTATATATAAGATTGGAAGTTCCAAAGGAAAATTCTTTTAAGGCATTAAAAATTTTAAAGAAAAAGATAGAAAATTTAGATTTTTATGAAAAAGATTTTGAAAATTTTAAAAGGGAAGTTATTTCAATTTTAAAAAGGCAGGAAAAGGATCCCTATTATTTATCCGATAAAATTTTATTTGAAAATATTTTTGAAGGTAAAAATTTTTCAAAACCAATTCTTGGAAATGAAGAAGAAATTAATAGAATAGAAATTGATGAAATAAAAGAAAGTTATAAAAAATTTTTTTCAAGAGAAAATCTTATAATAGGAATAGTTTCACCTTTTCCCTTTAAAAAAATAGAAAATTATTTAAATATTGGTTTTGATGAAAAAATTGAAGAAGAAACTTTTGATATAGAAAATAAATCCTTTATGAAAATAATAAATCTTGATTCAAAACAAACATACATAAGGATTGCAAGAATTATACCAGATTTAAATAGTGAAGAAAATAAAATTTTAAAAACAATCTCTTTAATAATTTCAAAAAAATTGCAGGAAAATATAAGGGAAAAAATGGGTGCCTCTTATAGACTTGGAGCAAATGTATCAGATTATCCTAATTTTTCAATATTTGAAATTGAAATAGGAACTTCTCCTTTAAAATGGAAGGAAGTTCTTAAAAAAACTTTTGAAATAATTGATGAAATTAAACAAAATCCACCAAAAAAAGAAGAGATTGAAAAAATTCTTTTATCCTTTTATGGAAGGAATTTAAGGTTTCATCAATCAAAAATTAATCAGGCATATTTTATGAGTTTTTATGAATATTTAGGAGCGGGCTATGAATATGATTTAAAAATTTTTGAAATTTTAAAAGACGCAAATTATGATAAACTACCTTATATAATTGAAAATTATTTAAAAAAGGAGGATTTTGGAATTGTAATTGTAGGGGTAAAGGAGGAATGATGAAAAAATTTAAAGAAAAAAATTTTAACCTTTACGGGCTTTATCCTACTATTCCATGCATAGTTCTTGTAAAATTGGGTAATAAAATAAATGGGCTTTCAATAGCATGGCATACACTTCTTTCTGCATCTCCTCCCCTTTATGGAATATGTATTTCTCCGAAAAGATATTCTTATGAAATGATAAAGGAGGCAAAAGAATTTACAATTAATTTTATTCCTTTTGAAAAGAGTTTTTTATTAGCAGTTTTTGGAAGAATAAGTGGAAAAGAAATGGATAAAATAAAAGTTTTCAATGTTGAAATATCTGAAAGTAAAATTATAAAAACACCAATTTTAAAAGATTCATTTATTTCTTATGAATGTATATTAAAGAAGGAATTTGAAACAGGAGACCATTTTTTATTTGTAGGAGAAATTGTTGGCTCTTGGGAAGATGAAAAATTTTTTGAAGAGGGATTACCAAATTTAAAAGTATATGAACCATGTTTTTATCTTGGAAAAGATATTTATGCAAAGGCAAAATTTGGTTTTTTAAAACAAAAAATTTCAAGAGAAGAAATAGATAAAATTTTAAAGTTTAAAAATAGAATTTGACTTAAATTCTTTTTTTCCTTTATATTTTTTGTGATTAATTAATTTTTTTCTATTTTAAGAGATGAAAGGGATTTTATCTTTAAATCAACAATTTAAAAAAATGATAAAGAATTTAAATGTGGATAATTTTATAGAAGTAAAAAAAAATCCTTCAAAATCAACAAAAAAGGATATGTGTGGATTGTGGATAAATATGTGGATAAAATAGGGGTGAAAAATGAAAGATAAAAATTTATGGGAAAAAATTCTTGAAAAAATAAAAGAAACAACGGATGAAAAAGTTTTTAAAGGATGGTTTGAAAACACAAAGGAGCTCGAGCTTCTTGAAGATAGATTAATAGTAGAGGTACCAAATGCTTTCGTCGGTAATATGATTGAAAGTATTTATTCACAACAAATAAAAAATGCATTAAAAAAATTGGGATACGAAAATTTAAGAGTTATATTTACACCAAGACCTAAAGAAGAAAAAATAGAAGGGGAAAAAATTAAAAAAATTATAATAGGTAAAGGGGAGGTAAGAGGACTTTTATCAAGATATAGGTTTGAAAATTTTGTTGTTGGAAAAAGTAATGAAGTTGCATATGCTGCTTCGAGGGCAGTTGCAGAAAATATAGGGACGGTCTATAATCCCTTATTTATTTATGGTGGAACAGGTCTTGGCAAAACACATCTTCTTCATGCAATAGGAAACTTTTTATTTTCAAAAAAGCAAAATTTAAATATAATATATACATCTGCAGAAAATGTAATGAATGAAATGGTTGAAGCGCTTAAATCAAATAAGATGCCCGAATTCAGGAAAAAATATAGAAAAGTTGATATTCTTTTAATTGATGATATCCATTTCCTTCAAGACAAATTTACTTTACAGGAAGAACTATTTCATACCTTCAACTCTCTTTACGATTTAAAAAAACAAATTGTTATAACATCTGATAGACCACCATGGGAAATAAGGAATGTTGAGGAAAGACTTGTTTCTCGTTTCCAGGGGGGACTTGTTGTTGATATAAAACCACCTGATTTTGAAACAAGAGTTGCAATTTTGAAATTAAAAGCAAAGGAAGAAGATATTAAAATCTCTGATGAGGTCATAAATTTTATTGCTTCAAAGATTAAAAAAAATATAAGAGAACTTGAAAGTTCTTTAACAAAAATAAAGGCTTTTATGAATTTCTATAAAAAGGAAATTGATATTGAATTTGTTAAAGAGATTTTAAAGGATTATTTAGATGCTGCAAAGGAAAATGAGCCTGAAAAGATAATAGAGATAGTTGCTGAATTTTTTAATCTTACAAAAGAAGATATTTTAAATGAAAAAAGAACAAAAAATGTTTCTCTTGCAAGACAGGTGGTGATGTATTTTTTAAGACATTATTTAAATTTACCATTAAAACAGATAGGGAAAATATTGGGTGG
>CAZUSI010000043.1:8961-12333 GCA_964623395.1 uncultured bacterium
TACAGGTATCACTTCCTTCAAGAACGACGCTTCCAATTCTTGAAAATATTTTGATTGAGGCAAAAGGAAATAAAATATATCTTTCCTCTACAGACCTTGAACTTTCATCAAAAATAAGTTTTGAAGCAAAAATTGATGAAGAAGGAATTGCAACCTTAGATGGAAAGGGATTAAACAAATTACTTACAAATCTTCCAAATGAGATTATAGAATGCTCTCTTTTAGGTGGAGATTTTATAATTAGATGGTCAAAAGGTGAATATAAGTTTAGAACAATGGATCCTGAGGATTTTCCAAAAATTGAAAAATTTGAAAGTGATGTGTTTTTTGAAATAGATGCAAGTAGTTTGCTTAAAGGAATTAAAAAAGTTAGTTTTTGTGTTGGAAAAAATGATCCGAGAGCATATTTAAATGGAATATTGTTTGAATTTAAAAATGATAGATTGAATCTTGTTGCTTCAGATGCTCACAAACTTGGTCTTTTCTCCTTTGTTTATGAAAGTAAAATTTCAGAAAGAATAATTGTTAATCCAAAAATTGAAGATTTTGTAGAATCAAGAAAAGGTGAAAAAATAAAGATTTTTATAAAGGAAAATAATCTATGTATAGATTTTAAAAATGGATTTTATTTGATAAGATTGATTGATGAAACATATCCACAGTATCAGGATGTAATTCCAAAGAACCCCCAAAATGTTTTAGAGGGTAATAGAAAAGATTTTCTTGACACATTAAAAAGATTAATTCCCTTTACGACATCTCCAAATTTTCCTATAAAAATAAGTTTATCAAAAGAAAATGTTATATTTAGTGCACAATCCCCTGAATTTGGAGAAGCAAGAGAGGAGGTTCCAGCAGAATATACAGGAAAAACAATGGAAATAGGTTTTAATGGAAAATATCTTCAAGAAATAATAAAGGAAATTGATGAAGAAACATGTGTTTTAAAATTTACAGAACCTGAAAGGGCAGTTATTATAAAAGGTTATCAAAGTGAAGATTTCTTATTTTTACTTATGCCTATCAGGCTCTAAGGAAGTCACAAATGGGCATATGATATCAATCTTTTTATACTTATTTTCTTCAAAACAATAATAAGCTGATATTTCAAAAAGAAAATTTTCAAGGCTCCCTTTTAAAATTTTTTCTTCTTGTGAATAAACCCAATTTACCACCTTTTCCTTTAAATAATTTATTGCAACTATTAAATATACATTTCCAGGTTCCATATCAGCAATATCTTCACCTGAAGGATTAGGTCTTGCAGGGTCAGCACCTATTTGTGTATGGGAATGGAAATCACCAACAATTGCATATTCCATTCCTATGGATTTTAAAAGTTTTTCAATTCTCTTTATTCTTCTTGCAACAGGTTCCACATGATATGGCGTTCTTCTTGCAGATTGAATTACTTGTGCATCTTCAACTATTATAATATTTTCTGTTTTATATCCAAGTAAAAGACCAAAGCACTCCTGATGAAATACTTCTGCGCTTCCAAGAATAATTTCTAAGAAGGCAGGTTCCTTTAAAATTAATTTTTCAGGTATTTTCACTTTATAATTATAAACTATGGAATACAAAGAATTAGAAAGATGTGAAAAGCTTAAAAGAGGTATTTTATTAAAGGAATTTATAAGTTCCTTTTGTGAAAACAATTGTTTTTATTGTGCTTTTAGAAAAGATAGGGATTTTAAAAGAGAATTTATATCTCCTTCAAAAATTGCAGAAAATTTTTTTGAAAAATATAAAAGGGGTATTGCAAGTGGAATATTCATTTCATCTGGAATTATAAAAAATCCTGATGAAACTCAATATTTGATAAATCAAACAGGAATTATTTTAAGAAAAAAATATAATTATAAGGGTTATATTCATTTAAAGATAATGCCAAATGCTGATTATGAAGCAATAAAAGAGGCAATAATTTATGCTGACAGGGTTTCAGTAAATTTTGAAGCACCAAAGGAAATTCATTTAAAAAATATTTCAAAAGATAAGGATTTTAAAAAAATATTTGATACTTTATTAAAGATTAAAAAAGCATATTTTGAATTAAAACAAAAATATAGTAAAATTCTGCCATATGGTATATGCACCCAATTTGTTTATTCACCTTTAAATGAGAAGGATATTGATTATCTTGAATTTACAGAATTTTTATATAAAAAATTAAAAATTAATATGGTTTATTTTTCAAGATTTGTTCCCATAAAGGATACCCCCTTTGAAAATTTAAAAGAAGTTAATATTTTAAGGGAAAAAAGAATATATGAGTCTTCTCTTTTAATAAGGGATTATGGATTTGAGATTAAGGATTTAATTTTTGAAGATGGAAATTTAAGAATTGATAAGGATCCAAAAATTCTTTATGCTGAAAAAAATAAAAATATTTATCCAATTGATATTAAAAGGGCAAATTATGAACATTTATTAAAAGTTCCCGGAATAGGACCAAGAAGTGCAAAAAAAATTTTAAAATATAGAAAAGAAATAAATAAAGATAACATTTGTTTTTTTATAAAAAATTTAAAAAGGGCATCACCTTATATAACAATTGATGGCAAAAGATTAAAAGAGGAGATATTTAATCTTTAACTTTTTCAAATTCAGCTACCATTCCATCATAACTTGCAATACAATTTACCCCAGTATTTTTTGAAATTGAAATTGCAATTTCATTTGGATTTGCTTTTATAACTTTCATTCCAAAATGTGTTAATATAATCTTTTTTGGATTTAAAAAATTTATAATTTTTTCCATTTCAAGGTAGCTTAAATGGTCAACTCCTTCTTTTGGCTCATATAAAACCATATGAATTATAAAATTTTGTGAGCCCTTATAGAATTCAAAAAGTTTTTCAGAAAAAGAAGTATCAGTTATAAAAGATAAGGAATACTCTGGCAATTTAAATCCAAGACATTTAACATCTCTATGAATATGGTATGGTGAAATATGAAATAGAGTTCCATTTATTTCAATAATTTCTTCAGGTTTCAAAATATGAATTTCCTCTAAACTATTTCTTAAATAAGAAAAAATTATTGGTTCAGGTGATAATGCATCTTCTGGTAAAAATAATTTACCTTTCTTTTTAAATCCTCCTTCTGTTATTGCTTCAACAATAACATTTAAGGAAGCAGAATGGTCAAGGTCCTTATGGGTTATAAATATACTGTCAATTTTTGAAAAATTTATTTTCCTTTTTATGATTTCATTAAGGGCACAAGGTCCTGGATCAACATAAATGTATTTATTATTATTTTCAATTAAATAACCTGCTGCTTTCCTAATTCCTTTAAATACTACAAATCTTCCTCCACCTGTTCCAAGAAATATCCATTTTATCTTATTCACTTAAACCTTCTTTT
>CAZUSI010000044.1:0-12204 GCA_964623395.1 uncultured bacterium
TTTAATTAAATTTCTTCCTCTTTTCCAGGACCTATTAAAAGATATAAAACAGCCATTCTTATAGCAACACCATTTTCAACTTGTTCTAAAATTAAATTGTTTTTTAAATCTAAAGCATCATAATCCATTTCAACTCCCCAGTTTACAGGTCCTGGATGCATTATTAAAACATCTTCTTTTATATTTTTTAATCTTTCACTTGTAATTCCATATAATTTTCTATATTCCCTAAAAGATGGAATAAGCGACTTCCCTCCCCTTTCCTTTTGAACTCTTAAAGCCATTATAACATCTGCCTCTTTTAAAACTTCATCAAGTTTATAACAAATTTTACATCCAATTGATTCAAATTCCCTTGGTAAAAGTGTTGGAGGACCACAAAGTATAACTTCAATACCCATTTTAAGCATCCCAAATATGTTTGACCTTGCTACTCTTGAATGGAGTATATCTCCTACAATTAGTGCCTTTAAACCTTCTGTTTTGCCTTTCCTTTCCTTAATTGTATAAATGTCAAGGAGTGCCTGAGTAGGATGCTCATTTATTCCATCTCCTGCATTTATTACAGAAGCAGGTGTATGTTTTGCAAGGAAATGTGCTGCTCCTGAAAAAGAGTGCCTTATAACAAATGCATCAACTCTCATTGCTGCAATATTTTTAAGAGTATCAAGAGCTGTTTCTCCTTTTGTCATAGAAGAAGTGCTTGCTGAAAAGTTTAAAGTATCAGCAGAAAGTCTTTTCTCAGCAAGTTCAAAAGATGACCTTGTTCTTGTTGAAGGTTCAAAAAATAAATTACAAACAGTTTTACCTCTTAAAGAAGGGACCTTTGGTATCGGTCTTTTAAGGACTTCTTTAAAAGAAGAAGCAACTTCAAAAATGATTTCAATATCCTCTCTATTTAAATCTCTTATTCCTAAAAGGTCTTTTCTCTTTAACCTCATTAAAACCTTATAAAATTATTTAAATAAACTATAATTGGGGAAAATACCAAAGATACAATTGCCATAAGTTTCAAAAGTATATTTAAAGATGGACCTGCAGTATCTTTAAAGGGATCACCAACAGTATCACCTTCAACAGAAGCCTTATGTTCTTTTGAACCTTTCCCACCAAGATTTCCTGCTTCAATCCATTTTTTTGAATTATCCCATAATGCACCTGAATTTGCCATAAAAAGTGCAAGTGGGAGTCCTGTTATAAGGGAACCGGCAATTAATCCCCCAAGTGCATTTGGTCCTAATAATATTCCTATAAAAATTGGTGTTATAAAAGCAGTAAGTCCAGGAATTATCATATTTTTTAAAGCACCTTTTGTAGTTATATCAACACATTTTGCATATTCTGGTCTTGCTTTCCCTTCCATAAGACCTTCTATTTCCCTAAATTGCCTTCTTACTTCCTCAACAACAAGTTTTGCAGTTCTTCCAACCGCCCTTATTGTTCTTGATGAAAAGAAAAAGGGAATAACTCCACCTATAAAAAGACCTGCTGTAACTTTTGGATCTAAAATATTTAGATTTACTTCTATACCAAGAGTTTTTAAACTCTGGGTATATGCAGAAAAAAGTGCTAATGCAGTTAGTGCTGCTGAACCTATTGCAAATCCCTTACCTATTGCAGCAGTTGTATTTCCTGCAGCATCCAAAGAATCAGTTATTTTTCTTATGTTTTCACCAAGATGAGCCATCTCTGCTATTCCACCAGCATTATCCGCAATTGGTCCATAAGCATCAACTGAAATTGTTATTCCTGAAATACCAAGCATTCCAATTCCTGCAAGTGCAATACCAAAAAATCCTGCTGAAAGATATGATATTATTATTGCAATACCTATAAGAATAACAGGAATAACACTGCTTGCCATTCCTATTGATATTCCTGTTAAAATATTTGTTGCTACACCTGTTGTTGCAGCATTTGCAACTTCCTCTAAAAACTTTTTATTTATTGTATAATATTCAGTAAATATTCCAATTATAACACCAACAAGAATGCCTGAAAAAATTGGCCAAAAACATCTTATATCTCCCTCGTATAAAAAATAAACTGTAAGAAAAGAAGAAATTGCAAATAAAAGTGCAGAAAAGAGAACTGAATTTAAAAGTGCTTTTGATGGTTCACCCTTTGCACCTTTTATCAAAAATACACCAAGAATGGAACAAATTATGCCAAGTCCTGCAACAAATATTGAAAGAATCATACCCTTTTCACTTTGCAAACTTCCTGCAATTACAAGACCTGAAATAATTGAACCAACAAATGATTCATAAAGGTCCGCCCCCATTCCTGCAACATCACCAACATTATCACCAACATTATCAGCAATAACTGCTGGATTTCTTGGATCATCCTCAGGAATTCCTGCTTCAACTTTTCCAACAAGGTCTGCTCCAACATCAGCAGCCTTTGTATATATACCACCTCCAACCCTTGCAAAAAGGGCAACTGATGATGCTCCCATTGAAAAACCTGCAAGGACACTTGCTGCCTTTACAGCCCTTAATATTACCGTTACTTCTTTCGAAAGATTTGAAAATAAAAGAAATAGAACAGAAATTCCAAGAACACCAAGACCTGTAATCATTATCCCCATAACTGAACCACCAAAAAAGGAAAGGGAAAGGGCAGGATTAAATCCCTTTTTTGCTGCCTCAGTAGTTCTTGTATTCGCCCTTGTTGATATTTTCATTCCAAACCATGCAGAAGCAAGGGAAAAGGATGCTCCAACTATATATGAGAAACATGTCGCAATTGCAAATTTTAAGGATTTTGTTAAAAGGGAAATAAAAAGTAATATTATAACAAAAATTATAAAGAAGGAAATCGTGATAAATTCCCTCTTTAAAAATGCCATTGCTCCTTCATGAATAGCATCTGAAATTTTTACCATTTCTTCTGTTCCAGGATTTTGTCTTAATACATAACTTGAAACAATAAAAGAATAAACAATTGAACCAACACCTATTAGGATTGTAATGAAAATTAAAAAATTATTCATTTAACCTCCCTTCTAAAACTGTTTATAAAATTCATCGCATTTTTTATTCCTTCTTTACACAAAATTTCAACTCCCCTTTTTAAAAATGGAAAAAGCTCCTCAAATAAATATTTTTTTTCTTCTTCTTTAAATTCTGAAAGAACATATTCTTTTAAGGGTTTTTCTTTACCTATTCCTATTTTTAATCTCAAAAATTCTTCACTTTTTAAATAATATATAATTGAAGCAACCCCCCTATGACCTCCTCCACCTCCACCAAATTTTAATTTTGCTCTTCCAAAAGGAAGGTCTGCATCATCATGAACTATTAAAATTTCAGAAGATTTTATCATAAATTTTTTTTTAAATCCTCTAAAACAATTCCACTTTCATTCATATAAAGAGTTGGAATTATAAGAAATCCATAATCCATTTCTTTATAAAAAAAATTACCTTCCCCTTCAAAAAAACCTTTATTTTCACCAAGATAAAGAACAAACAATTTACCTACATTATGTCTTGTAAATTCATAAATTTTTCCTGGATTTCCAAGCCCAATTATAAAAAATTTCATTCTTCTTCCTTCTTTTCTTCCTCTTTTGGAGGCACCTCTTCTATTTTTTCTTCGAGAGGTTTTACCTCTTCTATTTTCTTAGGTGCAAGTATAGTGCATATTGGTTCTTCTGGCAAATCAACAATTTCAATTCCTTCAGGAACTTTTAAATCCCTTACATGCAAAGATTCACCTATTTTTAACTTACTTATATCAACTTCAAGATGTCCTGGTATTTTTGAAGGGATTGACCTTATTTTTATTTCTCTTTTTAACTGTTCAAGAACACCTCCCAATTTAATGCCTTCTGGTGTTCCAGAAAGAATTAATGGAATAGAAACAGTAACTTTTTCTTTTTCATGAAGAATTTGAAAATCTGCATGTGTTGGATGTCCTTTAACTATATCCCTTTGAACTTCTTTCAAAATACATTTATAATTTTTATTATTTATTTCAAGGTCAATCAAAACCATTTCCCCTTTAACATCTTTTAGAAATTTCTGAAAGTCCCTTAACGGTATCTTTATATGAATGTTTTTTTCACCCGCACCATACATTTCACCTGTTATAAATCCTTTTTTTCTTAACCTTCTTGCTTCATTTGTTCCCAGTTTTTCTCTTATTTCACCATAAAGTTTGTAGGTTTTCATAAATTTACTCCTTAAATAAATAAAGCACTAATGCTTTTTTCCTCATGAATTCTTAAAATTGCTTCTCCAATCAAATTTGAAACAGTTAAAATTTCAATCTTTTTAATTCTTTTATGTTCAGGAATTGGTATTGTATCAGTCACTATTATTCTATCAATTGGTGCATTTTGAAGAAGATTAACAGCATCAGAAGATAAAAGGGGATGGGTTGCACAAACCCATATATTTTTTGCACCCATTTCCTTTAATTTCTGAGAAGCAAAAAATATTGTTCCACCTGTATCTATTATATCATCAACTATTATAACATTTTTATTTTCTACATTCCCTATTATATGAACTACTTCTGACATATTTGGTGCAGGTCTCCTTTTATCAGCAATAGCAATTGGTAAATCACCTATTCTTTTTGCAAAAGCAGTCGCCCTGTTTGTTCCACCAACATCAGGAGAAACAATTGAAAAAATTTTAGAATCAAGCGAACCAAGATATTCCTTAAATACAGGGAATGCATAAATGTTATCAACTGGAATATCAAAAAATCCCTGAATTTGATCTGAATGGAGGTCAATTGTAACAACTCTATCAGCACCAGCAACTTGAATCAAATTTGCCATTAATTTTGCAGAAATCGGAACCCTTGGTTTATCTTTCCTATCCTGCCTTGCATAACCAAAATAGGGAATTATTGCTGTTATTCTTTTTGCAGAAGCCCTTTTTGCAGCATCTATTAAAAGAAGAAGTTCAAGAAGATTTTCTGCTGGTGGATGAGTGCTCTGAACTATAAAAACATCACATCCCCTTATATTTTCTTTTATTTGAATTTTTATTTCTCCATCTTTAAATCTTGATACCTCAAGAGAAGTTGGTTCTACACCAAGATTCTTACAGATATCTTCCTTCAATTTCCAGGAAGCAAGTCCTGACAAAATTTTTATATCACTCATTTTAATAAATTTTTAATTTTTTCCTCAAAAAATTCCTTATTTCTATATCCTATAACTTTTTCAAAAATTCTGCCTTTTTTATCCAAAATAAAGGTAGTTGGAATTGCCGTTATTCCACCATAATCTTTAACAACTTCAGTAGTTGCAATCAAAACTGGATAATTTATCCCTTTTTCATTTGCAAATGATTTAACTTTTTCAATTCCTTCCCTTGCAAAAGCAATACCAACTATTAAAAGACCTTTATCCCCATATTTTTCATAAAGTTCTATAAAATGTGGAATTTCCGCTCTACAAGGAGGACACCATGTATCCCAGAAATCTATAATTATAACATTCCCAATGTAATCGTATAAATGAAATTCATCTTCATAAATTGTTTTTAAAGTAAAATCAGGAGCCTTTTGAAGCTTTTGTCTTTCTGCACATGAAATATTGCAAAAGAAGAAAATGAAAAAAAGTTTAAAAATCTTCATTTTATAAAACCTCCTTTAAAATGTCAGCAACTTTTTCTAAAAATTCCTTATCACTTGTTGTAAAGGCAGAAGGTGTTTCCGAATCAATATCAATCTCACCTTTAACTTCTCCATTTTTTATTATTGGAACAACTATTTCTGATTTTGTTTCTTCAAAACAGGGCAAATATCTTGGATCCCTTTTAACATCATTAACTATTATTGTATTTTTTTCAAGAACTGCTGCGGAACATAATCCTTTCCCTATTGGAATTCTTTTATGTTCTGTTTCCTTTTCACCTCTCCATGGTCCTAATACAAGTTCCTTCCCTTTGAAAAAATATATTCCTACCCAATCATAGTGTTTAAAATTTTCATAAAGTAAATTTACGGTTTTTTCAAAAAGTTTATCGGGTTCTTTTTCCTTAACCCATTTTAATTCCTTTAATATGCTTTCCATCTTTAATTTCTTTTGAGAAACATCAAATTCCTCTTCCCATGTTATTACAGAATGATAATATACCTGGTCCCCTTCATCTATTCCCCTTGTTATTTCAGAGATATGAACAGAAGTGGCTTCAAATTCCTCAAGAATATAATTAACTGCTTCCTCTGGCTTTGAATATTCACCACATGTATATATATCAAGGGCTGCGTATCTATATTCTGGCCATGTATGAATTGAAAGATGAGATTCAGAAATTACTATTACACCTGAAACACCATTTGGAGGAAATCTATGAAAGGAAACAGCCCAAACCTTAACATTTGCTTTTTCTGCTGCTTTTACAAGGATATGCTGAACCCTTTCAATATCACCTATTATTTCAGGATTACAACCAGATGCTTCTACTATATAATGTTCACCAACTGTTTTCATTTTTATTTCCTTTTTTGTTTTTAATTTTAAAATATCTTTATCAAAATTTTCAAACTTAATTGATTTTTTTCAAAAATTTTTTTTATAATTTAAAAATGAAAAAGATAATTTTAATATTTTTACCCTTTTCTATTTTTGCAGGAACCTATGATTATTTAAAGATTCCCTTTTCTTCAAAGGAAAGTGCAATTCTAAATCTTTTTGGATTATTTGGAAAATCAGGTTCTGCTCTCTTTTTAAATCCTGCATCAATTTTTGAAATGGAAAAGGTGTTTGAAACAGGATATGGAAATTATTTAATTGATATGCATCAGGGGCATATAAGTTTTCCAATTTTTAAGGAAGAGAATCCTTTTCTTTCTATTGGGATTCGTTTTCTTTATCTTGGCAAATTTACAAAAACAGATTCTTTTGGAAACAAAATTGGTGAATATAGTGGAGAAAATATTTCCCTTGGTCTTTATTTTCCAATTTTAAAAAAATATAAAATTGGTGGCGGATTTGAAATACTCTATAATGCTGTTGGAATTTACTCATCAATAGGAGAAATGATTTCCGTAGGATGGAATTTTTATGAAAGGGAAATAAAGGATGGTTTATTTAGAAATTCTTTTATTATAAAAAATCTTGGATTTGAAATAAAGCCCTTTTATAAAAAAAGAGCAGAATTCCCATTAAGATTTGTTTATGCAGGTGGATTAAAATTCAAAACTTTTGAAACAGGGATCTCTTTATTTTATACCTTAAAAGAATCTTTAAATGCTGAAATTTCTTATTTTTATAGATGGGGAAAAAATTTAAGGGTAGCAATATCTTATACAACTTATAATAAGGATGTGGGAATTGGGGAAAGTATAAGGGATATTTTATCGGGAATTTCTGGAGGAATTGGAATTGATATAAAAAAAGTTTATTTATTTTATTCTTATACACCTTTTGGAATTTTTGGAGATATTCACAGGATAGACATTTCATATAGGTTTTGAAAATATTTTTTATTTTTCTTTTTGGAACAATTTTATCTTTTATAACTTATTTTAAAAATTTCAATTTTTTTCTATTTTTTTTAAGAATAATATGGATGTTTTCTTTTTTAATTTTAATATTTAATCCAATTTATGAAATTACTTTTAAGAAAAAAGGAGAGAATATCGTTTTGTTTGATAAAAGTTTTAATATGAATTATGGAAAAAAAATAGAGGAAGGTGAAAATTTTATAAAAAAAATAAAGGGAAATTATAAAATTGTTGAATTTAAGGATAATGAAGAAGAAAAAATAATAAATTTTTTAAAGGATAAAGATTTATCGGAAATACTTATTATTTCTGATGGAAATTTCAGTGAAAAAATAAAAAATTTTCTTGAAAATCTCAATACCCCTATTAATTTTTATACATTTCCAAATTTAGAAATTAAAAAGAAATTAAAAGTAAATATTCCTAAATTTGTTTCAAAAAATGAAGAATTTTTGATAGAGATATATTTTGATGCAGTTAAAAAAGGTAAAGGTGAAATAGAAATAAAAACGGATGAAAGAAATTTTAAAAAAGAAGTTGAAGTAAAAGAGGGGGAAAATTATTTTAATTTTAAATTTTCTTTTAAAAAGGAAGGAAAGAAAAATATTAAAGTTTCTATTTTAAAAAATGGAGAGAGGGAAGAAAGAGAATTTGAAATTATGGTTTTTAAAAAAATTCCAGAAATTCTTATAATATGTGAAAAACCATTGCCAATTTTAAAAATTTTAAGAGATTTTATAAAAAGAAAGATAAGGGAGGATATTGAAATTTTTGTAAGGGCTTCTGAAGATAAAATTTTAAAGATAAATGAAAAGGTGGAAAGGGGAAATTTACCAGAAAAAACTGATTGGCTTATAATAATCTCTCCTATTTTAACAAAAGATTATAAAAAATTAATTCCTTCAAAAAAAATATTTTATTTTTATGAAGGGATGGAAGCAGAAGAAATAAAGGGAAAAGGAAGCATAAAAGGAAAAAATTTTATGATTGAAATTTTTGAAAATTTAAAAGTATTTTCTAAAAAAATAAAGGGAAAGGAAAAAATTGTTTTTATAGAAGATTCAAAAGAAATTCCACTTGTTTTAGAAAACGATATCGAAACACACATAATTTTAACAAATCTTTTTGAAATACTTTTTAAAAGTCCAAAAGAAATAGGGGATACAATTTTAAGGGAAATATTTAAAGAAGGGGAATTAAAAAATCCTGAAATATTTGATTTAATATTGCCTCATAATATATTAGAAGATAAGGAATTTTATATAAAATGCCTTTTGTTAACCCCTCTTTTAAAACCCTGTTTTGATGCAAATTTAAATTTAAAAATTGATAAAAAAATATATCCAATGATTTATGAAGGAAATGGAATTTATTCTTCACCTCCAATCATTTTAAAAAGGGGGGATTATGATCTGGAAATAGTTATAAAAAGAAAAGAATTTGAAAATAAAATTAAAGAGAATATAAAGGTTTTTGAAAAAGAAATAAAGGAAGAAATTGATAGAGAATATTTATCTTACCTTGCAAAAAAAACAGGTGGAAAAGAAATTGAAAGGGAATTTGAATTTAAAGAAAAAAAATTTTTTGAAAAAAAATATAAATTTGATTTGAGAAAAATGATTTTATCCTATATTCTTATAACTCTATTTTTTGGAATTGAAATATTTTTCAGAAAGAAAAAGGGATATTTGTAAATGTGGACAATTAGAGTAAAGAGAAAATTCAGTGCAAGTCATTTTCTTCCAATTTATAAAGGTAAAAAAGAGAAAAACCATTTACACAAATTTGTTTGTGAAGTTGAAATAGAATGTAAGGAATTGAATGAGGAAGGTTATGGAGTTGATTTTTTTGAAGTAGAAAATTATTTAAAGGAAATATTACCGGATGGTAAAAACTTAAATGAGGAGTTTGAATTTATAACATCAACGGAAAACTTTGCAAAATGGATATATTATAAGGTAAAAGAAAGATTCCCAAACTTAAAAAGGGTAAAACTATGGGAAAATCCGAGATTTTGTGCAATTTATGAGGAGGACTAATTATGAAACTACTTGAATGCGTTCCAAACTTTTCAGAGGGAAGAAATAAAAAAGTGATTGAAGAAATTGTTGAAACAATAAAATCTTTTGAAAATATAGAAGTTCTTGATGTATATTCAGGATATGAAACAAATAGAACAGTGATAACATTTATAGGTCCTCCTGAAAGTATTAAAGAGGCAGCATTTTTTGGAATTAAAAAAGGAATTGAATTGATAGATATGAGAAAACATAAAGGTGCTCATCCAAGAATTGGAGCAGTTGATGTTGTTCCATTTGTTCCCTTAAAAAATGTAACTTATGAGGAGTGCATAGAAATTGCGAATGAAGTTGCAAAAAGAGTTGGGGAAGAATTAAAAGTTCCTGTTTATTTATATGGTAAGGCAGCAAAATTACCTGAAAGGAAAGAACTTTCAAAAATAAGGGAAGGAGAATATGAAGGGCTTCCTTTAAAATTAAAAGATGAAAGATGGAAACCAGATTATGGACCTTGTGAATTCAATCCAAAAGTAGGTGCAATAGTTATTGGAGTAAGGGATATTTTAATTGCCTATAATATAAATTTGAATACAAGAGAAGTAAAATATGCAAATGATATTGCTTTTGAGATAAGAGAAAAGGGGAGGAGTGCAAGAAAAGGAAATATAAAACCCTTTTATTATAAGGGTGAAATAATAAGATATAAAGAAGGGGAATTCCCATGTGGAAATTGTGAATTTGTTGGAAAAAGCTTTGAAGAAACTTTAAAACATTGTGAGGAAAAGCATGGATACGATTTAATGGAACTTTTAAAGATGCATGATATAGAAACTTTTAATATAATTGGGAAGCCTGTTAAAAAACCTGGTAAATTTAAGGAATGTAAGGCAATTGGATGGAAAATACCTGAATATGATAGGGCACAGGTAAGTATAAATTTAACAAATTATAAAGTGACAAAATTACATGTTGTTTATGAAGAAGTTAAAAAACTTGCAGAGGAAAGAGGAATTTCTGTAACAGGAAGCGAAATAGTTGGTCTTGTTCCTTATGATGCACTTCTTGAAGCAGGAAAATATTATTTAAGAAAACAGAATAAATCTTTTGGAATCCCTTCAAAGGATATTCTTGAAACTGCAATTCAATCTCTTGGTTTAAGAGATGTTGGCGAATTTGAAATTGAAAAAAAAGTTATACTTCTTCCAGAAATATTTAAATCAAAATTTTTAAATCAAAAATTAACAGATTTTGTTGATGAAATTTCAAGAGAAACTCCTTCACCAGGAGGAGGTTCTGTATCTGCCCTTTCTTCTTCACTTGCATTTGCACTTTCAGCAATGGTTTTAAATTTATCCTTTGATAAGATAAAGAATAAAAAAGTTCTTGAAAGAGCATATGAAATATCTGATAGATTAAGGGAATTAAAGGAAGAAACCCTTTTACTCATTGAAAAGGATAAAGAAGCATTTGAAAATTATTTAAAGGCATTAAAAGAAAAGAAAAATATAAAAGAGGCATTAAAGGAAGCAATAAATGTTCCCTTTTCTTTAATGGAAAAATCTCTTGAAGGAATTAAATTTATTGATTTTATTTTAAAATACGGATTAAAATCTGCAATATCTGATATTGGATGCTCAATTTTAAATTTTCATTCTTCCTTTTATGGAGCATATATGAATGTTTTGATAAATTTAAAAGATTTTCCTGAAAAAGATGAGATTCTTGAAAGGGCAAGAAAAATGGAAAAGGAATTTAATAAGATATTTAAAAAATATATTAAAAGGGTATTTAAAGAGTTATCTTAAATAAATATAAATTTCTGAAAAAATCCCTTTTTGAATAACTTTTATTCTTTTATTCTTTAAAAGTTCTAAAACTGCAAGGAAATAAACAATAACTTCTATTTTTCTTTTACATTTTTCAAATATTTCCTTAAATTTTAAAACTTTTTTTTCCTTTAACCTTTCAATTATCTCATCTATTTTTTCTTCAATTTTTGGAATATCAGAAATTATAACTTCTTCCTCTTTAATCTTTGAAATTATTTCTTCAAAAATTTTATAAAGATAAAAGGGATCACATTCCTCTATTTCCTCAAAATTTGCTTCCCTTTTAAATAAATTTTCAAAAAGGTTTTTCCTTTCAAGAAGAAAATTTGTTATTATATTTATTTTTTCATCTTCTTCTTTAAAATCACTTAAAACTTCAAAAATTTCCTCTTTTAATGGCAAAATTCTTGATATTTTAATATACATTAAAAGGGAAATTAAAAGAAGTGCCTCTATATAATCTATTAAATTTCTTAAATCACCCTTTTTTAAAATTAAAAAAAATTCTTCAAGTAAAAAAGTAATTGAAATATTTAAAGGGTCAATTTCATTTTTATTTATAAGATTTAAAGTATTTTCTAATCTATTTAAAAATTCATCCACCTGAAATAACTTTTATTATTTCTATTTCATCATCTTCCTTTAATTTTTCATCTTCTACAAGAACTTTTTTATCCCTTATAACAATAACTTCCTCTGAGGAAATTTCCAATTTTTTTAAAAGTTCTAAAACATTTTTTGGAAAATCTTTATCTATTTCAATAATCTTATCGGAAAATTTTATTTTCATATTAATAATTTAAAGGAAAAAAGTTTTTTATTTCAACTAACTTTTAAAATCCTTTAAAAAATAAACATCTTTTAAAGCAAAAGGTTTAC
>CAZUSI010000045.1:0-3019 GCA_964623395.1 uncultured bacterium
CTCCTTTTTAAAGCAAAAAAATTTTAAAGTTTTTAAAAAAGAAAAGTCAAATTAATCTATTCTTTAATATTAAAAAAAATCTTAAGGGATAATATAAAAAGAAAAGTTTTTCGGGTAATAAAATATAATTTAAAACACTTTCATCAGGATTTAATAAAGTAAATGTATAATAAATTTTTTGGGGAAATGAATCAATAAAAATAAAGGATAATAAATCTTTTTTATATCCTTTTGGATCTTTTTCTTTAAAAATTAAATCCTTCAAAAAATCTGGTATTTTTTTAAATTTTAAAAAATCAGGTATTTCTGTATCAAAAAGGAAATGGGAAATTGTTAAGGAGATTTTTATAATTTTTAAAAATTTTAATTTATTTCCTATTTCATAAATTTTATGAAAATCAATTTTAAATTTTTTAACAAATTCATGAATATCAAATATAAATTTTAATAAACTGAATCTATGGAAAAAGGAATGAATTGAAAATGAGATTATTTGCCATTCCTTTGAAAAAATTAAAATTTCCTTATATTTTTCAAATTCAATAAATTTTTCAAAATTCTTAATTTTTAATCTTTTTGGAAATAAAGAAAAGTGCAATTCAATTAAAAAATTATTTTTATAAAGACGATATTCATTATAAAATTTAAAATGAAATTTTTTATAGAATTTTTCCTCAATTTCCTTTAAATTAAAGGAAAAACCCTCTTTTTTTAAAATCTCAATAATTTTTTCCAAATCCTTTTCAAAAACAAATAAATCTATATCCTTAAAAACCCTTGAATAGGGATTCCCATAAATTAATTCTGAAATTAAAAATCCCCTCATTGGAATTGCAACTATTTCATTTTCTTTTAATTTATTTAAAATTTTTATTGTTTCATTTTTTAAAATTAAAGAATTTTTCTTATTTTTTTCATAAAAAATTTCAATTATTTTAAAAAATTTTTGAGGAAAATCTTTATCTTTTAAAAAATTATAAAAAAAGGGATAAATTTCTTCCATCAAAATTAAATTTATGAATTTTTGAAAATCAATTTTATGAAAATTTTCTATTTTCTTACCCTTTAAAATATCAATTATTAATCTTTCCTCTTTTGAAAAATTAAATTCCTCTAAGGATTTTATTGCCATTAGAAATTAAATAATCGATGTCTTTATAATAAATTCTATAAAAGGGTATTTCAAAAACAATTCTTTTTAAATCATTAAAACCATTTTTTTGAACATATTTTTTTCTATTTATAAATATTCCCCATAAATATAAAAATGATTTCCTTTTATCCATAACTTCAAATTTATTTATTCTTGAAGGAATAGGAAAAATAAAGGATTTTAAAGTTAAATATTTATCATTTATTATATTTTTTGGAAAAACAAATATTTTTTCAAAATTTTCCTCTTCAATTATTTCTTCATCAGAAAGATATTTTTTAAAATCCTTATGAATTGAAATTGGAATTGGATAGGGAATTAAATAAATCTTATCTTTTAAAAAACATGGTGAAATATCATCTGATGTATAAAAAAAATTTTTTGAAAGAAAAATTGTTAATAAACTTTTACCAACACTTGTTCTTCCTCCTATTAAAAAAACCTTTTTTCCATCTGAAATGCTTGATGCATGAAAAATTAAAAAATCATCTATTTTTGGAAATATTTTTTCCCTTATATAAAAATCCACATAAATATAATCTTTTAACTTAATTTTAAAATCTGGTTTCCCTTTAAAATCTTTAAAATATCTATAATATTTTCTTAAAAAGGAATTTTCACCTTCAATTTCAATCTTTTTCAATAATACCTTTTTTAAGGAATTCATTTAATATATTTTTAACATCTTTTGAAATAATTTCCTTAGGGATTTTTAAACTATCAGAAATTATATCTACAATTTCTTTAAAGGTAAAATTTCCATCACACATATCAAATACAATCTTTGAACTTTTATTTAATAAAAAAATTTCATCATTTAATTCATTATATAAAATAAAGTCATCTTCAAGTTTTTCTATTTTAAAATTTTTTCTCCTTGGCTTAAAATCAAAATCTATTTCTTTCAAAAATTATCCTCTTCTTCAAAAAATTCTTCCTCTTTCTTTTTTCCAAAAGGAGTTCCTGCCCACAATTTCTTAGATGTAAAGGCAATTATAATTGGGATAGACCAAATACCCATCTTTATTAAATTCCTCCTTATTTCATCTATTTTTTCCTCTTTTTTCTTTTTTTCCTCTTCCATCTTAACCTCCATTTTGAAAATAATATTTTAAAGTAAAAAAAATTAAATTTCAATCAAAAAGGAAAAAATTTTTTTATAATCTTTAAAATCTTCAAAAATATAAAAGGGTTTATAAATTTCAAGCTGCTCCTTTGTAAAATTTCCTGTTGCAACTGCAATTGATATAAATCCTGCTTTTTTTGCTGCAATTATATCAAGAGGTGTATCACCTATAACAATAACTTTCTCAATTTCCCCTTTATTTTTAACATATTCATCTGCTCTTTTTTTTGCAATAATAAGTATTTCTTCTCTATTTGATGAATCTGATGCAAATCCTCCAATTTCAAAAAAATTCCATAAATTTGAAGGTAAAAGTTTAATCTTTGCTCCCTCATATATATTTCCTGTTGCAAGCCCAATTAAAAATTTTTTATTTTTTTTAAGACAAGTTAAAAGTTCTCTAACCCCTTCAAAAACTTTATAATCCTTATTCCAAACAGTTTCCTTTAAATTTTCAATATATTCCTTTAAAATTTTTTCCATTTCTTTTTCATCTGGTTCCCTTTTCAAATTTTTTCTAAATATCTCCCTTATTATATCAGGATCTGTCATTCCATCAGGTCTTATTCCCTTTAAGGGCTCTTTTATTCCATAAAATTTTTCAAAAGTTCTTTTCAATGCATTACTCCCAGCATATCCTGAAAAAATTAATGTCCCATCTATATCAAACAAAACAAGTTTATATTTCATTTTATAATCACATAATCTTTAATTTTTTCAAGTTTTTTCTTTCCAATCCC
>CAZUSI010000045.1:3119-11664 GCA_964623395.1 uncultured bacterium
TTCATTTTATAATCACATAATCTTTAATTTTTTCAAGTTTTTTCTTTCCAATCCCTTTTATCTTTAAAAGGTCTTCCATTTTTGAAAATTTTTTCTTCTCCCTTTCTTCTATTATTCTTTTTGCTATTCTTTCACCTATACCTGGAATTAAAATTAATGATTCAAGGGGAGCTTTATTTATATTTATTTTTACATTGTCCTCATAATAAAAGGAAACTTTTGCTTCCTCTTTCTCATTTTCATTTCCCCTTAAATTTTTATAAATTTTTCCTGAAATAAAAATTAAAAATATTCCAAAAATTATAAATCTTTCAAAAGGTGTTAATGAAAGATTATACCTTAATTTCTCTAAAAAATTCATCCTTTAAAATTCCTTTTGTTATTTCAAGATAAATCTTAAAAAAATCTCTAAAATTTTCAAAAATGTATTTTTCATGTAAAAAAATTGTATTATAATCCCTTCTTTTTGCAGGTCCTGTAATTGATTTGTGAGTTCCTTCTTTTTTCACATTTTCAAATGTATTTTGAATTAATGGGAAAAGTATTTCAAGATTCATTTCACCTTTTTTTAAAATTTCTTCTGCTTTTTTCAATAAGAATACAAAAAAATTTGATGAAACTGTTGAGGCAACATGAATTAAAAATTTCTGCTCTTCATTTACCTTTATTATTTTAACATCATTTTTAAATAAATCCTTTAAAATTTCATAAATTTCTTCATCACCTATAAAACTCGCATATATGTTTTTAAAATTTAATGAAGAAGGTAAAGGAAAAGTTTGAATTGGATGGAAGGAACCAATTTTAAAATTTTTTTCTTTTAAGGGATTTAAAATGGAAAGGGGTAAACTTCCTGATAGATGAACTGAAAATTTTTCTTTATCTAATTTCAAATTTAAATCCTTTAAAAAATTTTCTATTTCATCATCTTTTATAGATAGGAATATGAAATCAGCATCTTCAAATAGAGAAATTGGCGAATCCTTTGCCTTCCCAATTAAATTTTCAAATTCCCTTTTCTTATTTAAAGATCTTGTCCACCAAAAAAAATCTATATTTTTTTCCTTTAAATATAAAGATAAAGATAAACCAACTTTCCCTAATCCTATTATTCCAAATTTCATTCAATCTCTTCACCAGGATTTAAAATTATAATTTCAGTTTTAACATCATAATTTTTAACCCTTTCTAAAAATTCTTGTGGAGTTCCCGTTAAAGGAGGAAATGTTCCAAAATGCATTGGAATTGCATATTTTGGTTTTAAAATGTTTATTGCAAATGCTGCTTCTTCAGGTCCCATTGTAAATAAACTACCAATTGGAATTAAAACAAGGTCAGGTTTATATAATTTCCCTATGAAATCAATCCCTCCAAAAAGACCTGTATCACCCATATGATATATCTTAAAACCATTTTCAAAATTTATTATAAATCCACATGGTTCTCCCCCCGAAATAATTCTTCCTCCTTCTTCTATTCCTGATGAATGTGTTGCATCTGTCATCGTTATTTTTATATCATTAAAATTAAAGGTTCCTCCTTTATTCATTCCCTGAACATTTTTAACTCCCTTTGAGTTTAAATAAACTGAAATCTCATAAATTGAAAGACAAAGGGCATTTGTCTTATTGGCAATTTCAATTGTATCACCAAGGTGGTCTCCATGACCATGCGTTATAAGAATTAAATCAACCTTATTATAATCCTTACCAGGTGATTTTGGATTTGAAATCCATGGATCAATAAATATAACTTTGTTTTTTGGAGATATAAATCTAAAAGCAGCATGCCCATAATATTTAACTTTTATCCCTCCAAACCTTTTCATTTCTCCTCCTAAGTTAAATTTATTTAAAAATATAATTATAAGGGAATTTATTTTAAAATTAAAATAGGGATTCTTTTCCCTTTAATTTCTAAAAAATATTTTCCAGATGTTTTTATTTTATAAGAATAAATTTTTCTACCTGAAACATCATAAATTTTAAAATCTTTATTCTTTAAGGATTCTTTTAAGATATTTTTGAAATTGTAGGAAACTTCATAAACATTTGTAAAATAAAATTTTTTAAAATAAATTTCAAAATTCCCATCTCTTCCATCTTCCCATACTGCATAAATATAGTTATCCTTATAAGAAAATCTTGGGAATAAGGAAAAATCCTGCCATGAGGAAATTTGAAAGAAAGGGCTCCATGTCCTTCCTGTATCATAAGAAAAAACACCCCCTATACACCATTTGTCTTGGTAAAAATCATAATTTGCCCATATACATATTAATGTATTATTCCCTATGTACTTTATAGATGGATAAATACCTATAAAGGGATAAGATAGATTAATTCCTTCTGTCCATGTATTTCCATCATCATAACTTTTCCTATAAAATATTTGCCAAGAATTACCTTGAGAAGTATTTAAATGGGAATAAACAAGATGTAAATTTCCATATTCATCTTTTTCTAAAAAAGGGAAATATGAATATTCATCATCAAGATTATTTGTAATTTTTCTATAATTATTTTGACCAAATGGCTCTTTATCAAACCATATATTCCATCTTCCATGCTCCCAATTATTTGCAATCATTTCTTGCCAAACACAATATGCTATCCCATTTTTATTTATTACACTTGGAGAATATGAATATTTGTAAATATCCATACCAACAAGATTTGGTGGTAAAAATGTATTTCCTGTATCTATGCTTAAACTATTTACAATTCTTGGATGAAATTGCTGATAATAATCCATTGAAATACAATTTATTTTATTTTCTTTTATACTAATTGCTGAACGATGCCCCATTTCTCCTGATGTAAAAACATTAATTTCGTTGCTCCAATTTTCACCATCCTTTGATTTTTTCCCCTTTAATTCCCATACATATGTTTTCCCATATTGAGTAATTGTATCCTTAAATCCTTTTGCAATTACATATATTAAACTATCATAACCAGAAATTGATGGATATAAATATTCCTTATCTAAATTTCCTGAAAAAATTATAATTGGGTTTGTCCATGTATTTCCAAAATCAGGACTTTTTGTATAATAAACTTCATAAAATCCATCAGTATTATCTGAAAAAACAACATGGATTCCATCTTCATTTATAAATATATCAGGATAAATTGTTTTTCCTATTGAATTACTTAAATTCATTTCATCCTGATAAAAAATTTTCATATTTTCTTTAAATTTAAAATTTATTAACATTTCACTCATTATCTCACCATAAAAGGTAGGTGATGGCAAATTCAATAAATATGAAACCGTTGGGGCAATATCAAGATAATCCCTTCTCAATTCAATTACTGTATCAACTTTTATTCCAGGTCCAATTGCTAAAAAGGGAATATGTCTGCATCCATGGCAAAAATCACCATGTCCTTGATATGAATAACTATGTCTTCCATGGTCTGTTGTTATTATAAATATTGTGCTATCCTTATAAAAGGGATCATTTTCAATTTTTTTATAAACTTCAAAACATAAGGAATCTGCCTTTTTTATTGCATTTATATAACCATTCCATCCACCATGATGACCCATTTCATCAATTTCTGGGAAAACTGCATATACAAATACTGGATGGTCTCTATCCATTATTGTTCTTAGTGAATCCCATACTTCAATATCGTTTTGTCCTGAATTTGTTAAAACAATTTTTGGAGAATAAATATCACCAAATCCAGGGAAAAGGGAAGTTGGATATTTCCATATTGTATTTTTCCCTGAAATGTAATAAACCTTATTTTGTGGCAAATTTTTATATTTTATCAAATATTCACCAATTGTTGGATAAAATCCCCTTTGAATTTGTGAAGTATATATATTTAGAAGTAATATTTCATGAGAAGAAGATATTATTGCTGAATGGGAAGCAGTTGTATATGTTATTCCTGTTACAAAGAAATTTGTATAAATTACACCTTTTGGTCTTAATGAATCCCATATGAATTTTGTATATAAATTTTGTGCCTCAAAACATTCATCATTCCTTATTCCATCAATGTTTAAAATTATGCAATTTTTTGCTATGAATAAAATTATTAAGAATTTCATATACCCTCCTTTTTAAGTTAATAATTATAAATTATTTTGAGTTTAAAAATCATTTATCTTTAAAATTTAAATTCAAAAAGGAGTTAAAAATGGAAAAATTTAAAATTTTCGATGAGGAAATATATAACCTTTTAAATGAGGAACTAAAAAGGCAAAGGGAAAATATAATACTTATTGCATCTGAAAATCATGCACCTCTTCATATTCTTTATCCAATGGGAACATGGCTTTCAAATAAATATGCAGAAGGTTATCCCTATAAAAGATATTATGGTGGATGTGAGGTTATGGATAAAATAGAAGAAATTGCAATTGAAAGATTAAAAAAGCTCTTTAATGCAGAACATGCAAATGTTCAACCACATTCAGGAACACAGGCAAATCTTGCAGTTTATCTTGCACTTTTAAATACAGGTGATACAATACTTTCAATGGAACTTTCTCATGGAGGTCATCTTTCCCACGGTCATCCTGTTAATGCATCAGGAATTTATTATAATGTTGTAAGGTATGGGGTTAATAAGGAAACAGAGACAATTGATTTTGACGAGGTTAGGGATTTAGCAAAAAAACATAGACCAAAAATAATTGTTTGTGGTTACTCTGCATATCCAAGAATTATAGATTTTAAAAAATTTAAAGAAATTGCTGATGAGGTTGGTGCATATTTAATGGCAGATATTGCCCATATAACAGGACTTGTTGCAGCAAATGTCCATCCAAATCCATTCCCTTATGCAGATGTTGTTACAGGAACAACTCATAAAACATTAAGGGGACCAAGAGGAGGATTTATACTTTGTAAAAAGGAATTAGCAAAGAAAATTGATAAGGCAGTTTTCCCAGGAACACAGGGTGGTCCTTTAATGCATGTTATTGCTTCAAAGGCAATTTGTTTTAAAGAAGCAATGAAAGAAGAATTTAAAAAATATTGTGAGCAAATTGTTAAAAATAGTAAAAGACTTGCAGAAAAATTGAAGGAAAAAGGGGCAAGAATTGTATCAGGTGGAACCGATACACATCTTTCATTAATTGATTTAAGGCCATTAAATATAACTGGGAAGGAGGCAGAAGAACTTTTAGGTAAGGCAGGTATTGTTGTTAATAAAAATACAATTCCTTTTGATGAAAAACCACCAACAATAACAAGTGGGATAAGGGTAGGAACTCCTTGCGTTACAACAAGAGGGATGAAGGAAAAGGAAATGGATATAATTGCCCACTTTATATATGAAGTTATAACAAAGGGTGAAAAGATAGTGGAAAAAATAAGAAAGGAGGTGATGGAATTTTTAAAGAATTTCCCCTTATATGAAGAAATTTAATTTTTTTTTAATATTTTTTATTTCATGTGTTTATTCTTTTAAAGGATTTTTTCCAAAGGAATTAAAAAATGTTGGGGTTGAAGTTTTTGAAAATGAAAGTGAAAGATATGGAATTGAAATAAATGTAACAAATAATTTTATAAAGGGAATTGAAGAGGATAGGAGAACTCAAATTGTTGAAATAAATAAGGCAAGTTTAATTATAAGGGGAAAAATAAAAAGTTTTTCAAAAAATCCCCATTCCTTTGATGAAAATGGAAGAGTTTTAGAATATAAAATTATAGTAGATGCTGAAATTGAATTTATAAATAAAATTAAAAATGAAGAATTTTTACCAAAAAAAATTTTTTCAGGATGGGGAATATATAGTGCTTTGAATGAAGATGAAGAAATTGGAATTGAAAGAGCTTCAAGAGATTTAGCAAAAAAGGTTATAACATATCTCTTTTTGTCATGGTAAAGAAAAATTTTGAAGTTGAAATAAAAAAGATAACAAAAGAAGGATATGGAATTGGATTTAAAAATGATAAAAAGGTTCTTGTTCCTTATTCTTTGCCAGAAGAAAGGATTTTAATTGATGTTGTAAAGGAAAGTAAAGATGTTATTTTTGGAAAAATTAAGAAATTTATAAGAACAAGTGAAAATAGGATAGAACCACCATGTCCATACTTTGGGGAATGTGGTGGATGCCATTTTCAAATGGCGTCTTATAGTTTTCAATTAAAAATAAAGGAGGAAATTTTAAGAGAAATTTTAAAGGAGATAGGAAAAATTGAGAACTTGCCTTTAATGGAAATAGAACCTTCAAATTCTGATTTTTTTTATAGGGTTAAGGCACAAATTCCTTTAAAAAGGATAAAGGGCAAAGTTTATATGGGATTTTATAAACCAGATACACACTTTATCGTTGATATTGAAGAATGTATAATACATAAAAGGAAAATAAATGAATTTATTAAAAAGATTAAGGAAATATTACAGGAGGAAAGGATAACGGTTTATGATGAAATTAAAAAAAGGGGAAGATTAAGATATTGTGTTATTAGGTCAGATACAGATGAAAAAAATATTTTAATAATATTTGTAACAAATTTAAAGGGATTTCCAAAAATACTTGCAAATAAAATTTATGAAATTGATAAAGAAAGTATAAAAGGTATAGTTGAAAACTATAATCCAAAAGAAGGTAATAGAATATTTGGAGAAGAAACAAAAGCAATTCTTGGAAATGATTATATATTTCAAAGAATAGGTAAATATACTTTTAGAATATCTGCAACTTCATTTTTCCAGGTAAATCCTGAAACTGCAAAAAAATTGCTTGATTTTGTTAAGGAATTAATTCCTGAAAATAAAATTTTAATTGATGCCTTTTCAGGTGTTGGCTTTTTCTCAATTCCATTTTCAGAAAAAATGAAAAAAGTTATTGGAATTGAAATAGATAAATCTTCTTATAAAGATTTTTTAAGAAATATAGAGATAAATGATAGTTTTAATGTTGAAGCAGTAAATGCAGATGTTTTTGAATACATTAATGAAATTGAAAAGGCAAATTTAATAATTTTTGATCCGCCAAGAAAAGGACTTAGTGAAAATATATTCAAAAATTTAAATAGAATTAAGCCAGAAAAAATAATTTATGTTTCCTGTAATCCTGAAAGCTTTTTAAAGGATTTAAAAGTTTTAATTGAAATTGGATATGATATAGAAGTTATAAAACCCTTTGATTTTTTCCCACAAACATATCATATTGAAATATGTTCAATTTTAAAAAGAAAATGAAATGGATAATAAAAGAAGTTCCGGAAAATCTTCCCCTTTTAAAAAGAATATTAATTTCAAGAGGTATTGAAAATCCTCTTGATTTTATAAATCCAAAAATAGAAAATCTTTATTCGCCTTTTTTGTTTGAAGATATGGAAAAAAGTGTAAAAAGGATAATTGATGAAGCAATAAAGCATGGAAAAATAGGAATATTTGGAGATTATGATGCTGATGGAATTTGCGGAAGTTCATTTTTATATAGAAAATTTAAGGAGATAGGAATAAAACCAATTGCATATATACCTTCAAGAATAAAAGAAGGTTATGGAATAGGAATAAAGGGAATTGAATGTTTAAGAAAAAGGGGGGTAAATCTTATAATCTCTGTTGATTGTGGAATTGGAGCCTTTGAGGAAGTTGAATATGCAAAAAAAATTGGTATTGATATAATAATAACAGACCATCATGAAAAAAGTAAAAAAATTCCAGATGCATTTGGAATAATAAATCCAAAAATTTCAAAAAATTATCCCTTTAAATATCTTTCAGGAGCAGGTGTTGCCTTTAAACTTATGGAAGGAATTTATGAAAAATTAAATTTTGATAAAAAAGAACTTTATTGGGATTTAGATTTAATAGCAATTGGAACAATTGCAGATCAGGTTCCTTTAATTGATGAAAACAGAATAATCTCCTATTTTGGTTTAAAGGTTATTGAAAATACAAAAAAAGTTGGAATTAAGGCAATTAAAAAAATAGCTGGAATTAAAAATAGAGTAAATGAATGGCATGTAAATTTTTTAATTGCACCAAGATTAAATGCATCAGGAAGAATGGAACATGCAAAAAAATCTGCAGAACTTTTAATAACAAAGGATGGAGATATTGCAATTTCTATTGCAGAATACCTTGAAGAAAAAAATAAGTTAAGGCAAAAAACACAAGACCTTATTTATGAAGAAGCAAAAAAATATTTAAGAGAAGATAGATTTGTAAATTGTTTATGGAATAAGAATTGGCATGAAGGAGTTATTGGAATAGTTGCATCAAAAATATGTGAAGAAACATATAAACCAACATTTTTATTTAAGATAGAAGATGGAATAGCAAAGGGTTCTGCAAGAAGCATACCGGAATTTGATTTAATTTATGCCCTTAATAAATGTGAAGAATTATTTATAGAATATGGAGGGCATAAGCTTGCTGCTGGAATAAAGATGAAGGAAAAGAATTTAAAAATATTTTATGAAAGAATAGAAGAAATTGCAAAAGAAATTTTGGATAAGGAAAAAATTGAAAAGAAAATATATGTTGATACAAAGGCAAGTTTAAAGGAAATAATAAATGAAGGAGAAGAAGTTATTGAAAAACTTTCGCCTTTTGGAGAA
>CAZUSI010000046.1:0-11367 GCA_964623395.1 uncultured bacterium
AATGGAATGAAAAAATTTAAAAAGGAAAATAAGAAATAAAAAATCTTTGTTCAAAAATTCCGTAATTTTCAAAAAAATTTTGAGAACTTATTTTACTTTTATAAGAGATTTTAAATTTATCTTTTATTAAAAATTCTGGTCCTTGTTCAAAAATAATTCCTTTTTCTTTTTTACCATAAAGATATGCTAAATAAATACCGTATTCTATAAAGGAAAATTTTTTATAAAGATTTATTCCTAAAAGAAAATTGTATGGGAAAGGGAAATTTTTCCTTTCAAAAAAATAATCCAATAAAAAATTTTTGAATTTAATTTCAAAGGAATTTATTTTTTCAGTTTTTCCATCATACAAATTCCCATCCCTTCTTTCTACATGTCTTAACATTAATTTTAAATTTTTAATTTCTATCTCATTTCCTACATCAAACTTACAAAATCTTGGAATCTGCCTTTTGCGTGGGCTAACTGTTTCAACATTAAAAAATATTTTTAGATTTTTAAATAAATTATATTTTGTAAATACCTTTGAAAAAAATCCATAAGAAGGATTTTTAAAAAAATGTCCATATAAAAGATTGATTTCCTCTAAATTTTTAAAAATTCCAAAGAAAATGCTTTTAAAATCTATACCCTCCTTATTTATTCCATAAATTCCATATTTTTTTTCCCTTTTAAATCCAAGGTTTAAAAAATCCCTTAAAAAATAAATTTTTAATTCTGTTTCATACCTTAAATTTCTTATTTCATAAAAACCTTCAAAATTTAAATCTATAAAAAATTTTAAAAATTTTAAGTCCTTTTTAAAAATCAATTTGTGCAAAAAGATGAAGTTATAATTGTTTAAGTATCTTTTTGGACCAAATGGGGAGAAAACATAGCCTATTGAATTTAAAAAATAAAAATTTTTAATTTCCAAATCTTTTTTAAATCCTATTTGATTCCATTGTCTCCTATCTTCTCCCTTATGGTCAATTCCATGATTGCATACATGATTATAAAAAAAATTTAAATTGAATACATTTATTTTCATTTCCCAATTAAATCTTATAGAATAGGGAGTTAATTTTTTATTTTCTTCTTTGAAGAAAAGAATTTCCTTTAAATTGAAATATAAGGGCTTATAAATTTCAACTTCATTTTCCCTTAAAATATAAAATTTATAAGAGATATTATTTTTTTCAAGAAAGCAAAAATCTATAAAAGAATAATTGACCAAAATTAAAAAAATCAATAACATTCTTTAATTATAATTTACTTTTAATGTTTTTTTAAATTATAATAAAAATTATGAAGGAGGAAATTGAAGCATTTTTATCTTATATTAAAAATCAAAAAAATTATTCTGAAAAAACAATTTTATCTTATAAAAATGACCTTTTTTCCTTTTATGAATATTTAAAGGGAAAATCAGTTAAAGATATAAATATTTCTGATATTAGAAATTATATAAGTGATTTAATAAAATATGGATATACTCCAAAAACATGTGCAAGGAAATTATCATCTTTAAAAAGTTTTTTTAAATTTCTTTTAAAGAGAAATTTAATAGAATTTAATCCTGCAAGTGTTTTAAAAACACCAAAAATTCCTAAAAAACTTCCCTATGTTTTATCTGAAAAAACTTTAAGGGAAATACTTGATAACTGGAAAACATTTGATTTTAAAACTAAGAGGGATAAGGCAATTGTTGAAATTCTTTATGGATGTGGTTTAAGGGCAGGTGAAGTCATCAATTTAAAGGAGAATGATGTTTTAAAGGATAGTATAAGGGTTTTAGGGAAAGGTAATAAAGTAAGGATAGTTCCTCTTCCTTTAAAAACAAAAGAGGCAATACTTGATTATATTAATGAGAAGAAAAAAAATAATTTAACTTCTATTTATTTATTTGTAAATTTAAATGGTAAAAAACTTACAGAAAGGGGACTTTATTATATTTTGAAAAAAGTTTTTGAGGAAAGGGGGGGTATAAATGGAATTCATCCCCACATTCTAAGGCATTCATTTGCAACACATCTTTTATCAAGAGGTGCAGATTTAAGAAGTATTCAAGAACTTTTGGGTCATTCTTCTTTAAAGGCAACAGAAATTTATACTCATCTTTCAATTGAAGAAATAAAAAGAATTTATGAGAATTCACATCCCAGGAGTTAAGTTTGCCCCATATTTTTTAGAATATGAAGAAGTTGATTCAACGCAGGATATTGCCTTTGAAATTCTTGAAGATAAAAATGTTGATTCATGTGTTGTATTTTCTTATATTCAAAGAAAAGGGAGAGGAAGGAAATCTTCTTATTGGTTTTCCCCTTATGGTGGTCTATGGTTTAGTATAGGATTTAAAGATGTTTTACCTAAGAATCTTTACCTTGTTTCAGTTATTTCTGTTAGCAATTTTTTAGAAAGGGAATTTGAGATAGAAAATAAAATTAAGATACCAAACGATATTGTTGTAAATGATAAAAAGATATGTGGAATTCTTGTAGAAAGTAAAAAAAATTTAACTGTTTCTGGAATTGGATTAAATTTAAATATTAAGGAGTTTCCAGATAATTTAAAGGAATATGCAACATCAGTATATCTTTTGAAAAATAAAGAATATGATTTAAAGAAAACTTTGTTATCTTTTCTTGAAGAATTTTTAAAAATTTTTTCAAATTTCTCTTTTAAAAAATTGTTCAACTCCTATATAATAAAAACTCAAATTATAGGGAAAAGAGTAAGATTTGAATATATGAATAAAAAAGTAGAAGGTAAAGTTTTAGAAATTGCTGAAGATTTTGAAATTTTTATTGAAAATAAAGGTAAATTTGAAATAGGAATTATAAGAAATTTTGAGGAAATATGAAAATACTATGTATTGATATAGGAAACACATATCTTCATTGGGCTTTTTTCATAAATGATAAAATTGAGGATTTTGGTAAAATATTAAATTCACAGATTGAAAATTTTTCTGAAAATATAGGTTTTCCTGATGAGATTTTAATCTCTTCAAATGTTCCCTCATTAAATTTAAGGGTTGCAAATCTGTTTTCGAGATTTTTTGGTATATATCCAAAATTTGTTGTTGTTGAAAATTTCAATATTTTAAATATTCCATATAAAGAGAAAAGTGCAATAGGAGTTGATAGATTGTGTAATGTTTTTGCCCTTTATAAATACTATGGGGCACCAGGAATTGTCATAGATGCTGGAACTGCAATAACTGTTGATGCAATTGATGAAAAAAGGAATTTTTATCCAATTGCAATATTTCCTGGAATAGGTCTTTTGATAAAATCAATATATGAAAATACTGAAAGGGTTAAAGTTAAAGAAATCTATTATACTCCCTCCCATTATGGAAAATCATCAGAGGAATGCCTTTCAATAGGAATTATAAATATTTTAAAGGGTGGACTTGAAAGGATTATAAGACAATTTCTTTTAAAGGAAAAATGGAAGGAATTTAAAAAAATTGCAACAGGAGGAGATGCAAATATAATTTCTGAAATCCTTGGTTTTGATAAAGATGAATTTTTAACCCTTAAAGGTATTTATGGAATTTATCACGAAAACATCTCTTGAAACAGAAAAATTAGGGGAGGAAGTTGTTAAAAAATTTTTTATTCCTTCAGTTTTTTCTTTATTTGGAGAACTTGGCTCAGGAAAAACAACATTTATAAGGGGTGCTGCAAAATATTTTGGAATAGAAAAGATAAGGTCTCCAACATTTCTTTATGTTTATATTTACAATTTACCAAATTTGAATTTTTATCATATTGACTTATATAGAATTAATAATGAAAATGAATGGAATTTTTTAGGGTTTGATGAATATTTAAATGATGAAAGGGGGATAGTTTTTATAGAATGGGCTGATAAGATAAAAAAAATTTTACCCAAAAAAAGAATAGATGTTATATTTGAGATAGTTGATGAAAACACAAGGAAAATAATTGTTAAAGAGAGGGGATAAGATGAAATTGAATGTTGGAATAATAGGGATAGGTTATATTGCTCAGGTCGCCTATATACCAACCTTAAAAAAGGAAAAGGATGTAAAACTTCATTCTTTATGTGATATTGATGAAGCAAAACTTTATAGATTAAAGGAAATACACAATGTTGATAAAATTTATTTTGATTTTGAAAAGTTTCTTGAAGATAAAGAGCTTGATGCTGTTATAATAACAACTCCAAATCATTTGCATACACCTCTTGCAATTGCTGCAATGGAATTTAGAAAGCATGTTCTTTTAGAAAAGCCAGTTTCCTTAAATTTATTTGAAGCAGATTTTTTACTTGAGAAAAAAAGGGAAATTAAAGATGTTATTTTGATGCCTGCTTTTAATCAGGCATTAAGACCCGATGTAAGAAAGATAAAGGAAATGATTGATAAAAATTTGATAGGGAAAATATATCATATTGAATGTGGATATAGGAAAAAAAGGTTTGAATTTGAAGAAGTTGAATGGAAGGAAAAGGAAGAATCAGGTGGAGGAGCACTTTTTATTCAAGGAATAAATGTTCTTGAAATTTTATATTATCTTTTTAGAAAAATTCCTGAAAAAATTATTTCTTCCTTATATAAAGAAGAAGTTGAAAAGGAAGTATTTTCATTTTTTAAAATAGATGATATTTCTGTCAATTTTGAAATAAGATGGGATCCAGAACTTGTAAGGGATTACATGTATTTTAACATTTATGGAGAAAAGGGGATAATATATTTAAATCCCTTTAAAGTCATTGAAAAAAGATATGGTAAATTACTTGATATAAAACCTGAAATAGATGAGGAAGAAAGCTTTTTTAAAATTTCCTTTTCAAGGCAAATAAGAAATTTTATAAATACAATTAAGAAAAAAGAGAAGCCCTTTTTTGAAATTGAAGACGCAATAAATGTTTTAAAAATAATTGAGAAAATAAGAGAATCTTCAAAATAATGATTATAATCCTTTTTATTTTTTCAATTTTACTTTCAATTCTTTCATCAACTCCTTTTTATACATGGCAACTTTCTTTATTTTTTTTATTACCCCTTTTTTTAATTCTTGAAAAATATAGGGGATTTTTAACATTTTTTATTTTTGGTCTTTTTTATTATACCTATCATCTTTTCTGGCTATTAAATCTATCAAAAATTGTTCCTGAAATAAAATATATTTTACCAATTGGTCTTTTAATTTTAATAATTATAGAATCTGGAATGCTGGGAATATGTGGTATTTTAACAAAGAAGTTTTTAAATTCAAAATTCTCCTTTATTTTAATACCTTCTTTTTTTGCAGGAATTGAATATTTCAGAAATCTCTTTGAAATTGCATTTCCATGGGCCCCCTTTTATCTTTTCTGGGTAAAAAATTTAAGGGGAATTCAAATAATAGAAATAACAGGTCCTTTTTTTATAACATTTTTAATTGTTTTTTTAAATCTTTTATTATACAATTTTTTAAAAAAAAGAAATTTTTCATATATTTTGATTTTTATTTTAATAATTTTATTAAATCAAATTTATGGAATTTTTTCTCTTAAAAAAGAATTTAAAGGAAAGGAAATAAAAGTTGCAATTTATCAACCAAACCTTTACCTTTATCTTTCCTATGATGAAGAAATAAAAGAAGGTTTTAAAACATATAAGGAACTTTCTGATAGTATTAAGGGATTCAATCCGCTTATTTCCTTATGGCCTGAATCCTCATTACCTGGAAATTTAAGATTTAATCCCTTTATTAAAGAATTTGTTAAAGAATTTGCAATTAAAGAAAAAACATATATTTTTCTTGGTTCACAGGATAAAGAAGACAAAAAAATTTATAATACTGTTTTTTTAGTTTCACCAGAAGGTGAAATAATTTCAAAATATCATAAGGTTAAACTTGTTCCTTTTGGTGAAGCAATTCCATACGATGAAAAGTTTGATTTTTTAAAAAAGATAGATTTTGGAGAAGGAAATTTTTCAAGGGGAAAAAATCTTTCACCACTTAAAATAGGTGATTATCTCTTTGGAACACTTATATGTTATGAAAGTATATTTCCTGAACTTTCAAGAAATTTAGTTTTAAAGGGTGCACAAGCAATTTTAAATTTAACATCTGATGGATGGTATGGGAAAACAATTGGGCCAATTGAGCATAGAGATTTATTTATTTTTAGAAGTATAGAAACAAGGAGGTATCTTTTAAGGAGTGCAAGAACAGGAATTTCATGCATTATAGACCCTTTTGGAAAAATACTTTATGAAAGGGGATTATTTAAAAAAGGTATAATTAAGGCAAAAATAATTTTACCTGATAAAAATTATAAGACCTTTTATGTAAAATATGGTGAAATATTTGGAAAATTTTCCTTATCAATTTTAATTTTATCAATTTTTATTTCATTTATTAAAAAATGATGCCACTCCCCGTTAAATTTTTTACAGGAATTTTATATACAGATGAAAATTTACTATTAATTGCAAAGGATAAATTAATCCAAAATTTTGGGAAAATTGATCTTGAAAGTCCTTCTTTTGATTTTGAATTTACCGATTACTATAAAAATGAGATGGGGGAAAATATTAAAAGAATTTTTTATTCCTTTGGAAAACTTATTTTGCCAGATGAAATAATTTTTATAAAATTAAAAACGAGCGAGATTGAAGAGGAATTAAAAGTTGAAGGTAAAAGAAAAGTTAATATTGATCCAGGTTATATTGATTATTTTAAAATTGTTCTTGCATCCTTTAAATTTGGTGGACAAAAAATTTATCTTGGTAAAGGTGTTTATGCAGATATAACACTTTGGTATGAAAAGGGAAAATTCAAATCAGTTTTAACTTCTTTTCCAGATTTCAAATCAAATCTGTATGAGAAATTCTTTTTAAAATTAAGAGAAACTTATAAAAGGCAAATTAAAAATCAATCCCCTTTTAAATCCCCTTAAATCGTAAATTTCTTTTATTAAAACAAAACCATTTGAAATAATTTTTATCTTTTCTTCTAAGAAGGGATTTATTTCAAGGGCTAAAATTCCATTTTCCTTTAAAAAATTTTTTGCTTCATTAAAAATCCTTTTATAAAATAAAAGACCATCTTCTCCTCCAAGAATTGCTTCTTTTGGTTCCCTTTTAACATTTTCAGACAAATTTTTATATTCATTATAGCTTAAATAAGGTGGATTTGAAACTATTAAATCAAATTTTTCTTTAAAACTTGAAAAAAGATCTGTGCATATTACATTTATTTTTAAATTATTAATTTTTGAATTCTTTAAAGTTATTTTACATGCCTTTTTGTTTATATCACTTGCAAAAACATCTGAATTTTCAAAAAATTTTTTTAAAAAAATTGCTATACATCCAGAACCAGAACCAAGGTCAAGTATTTTTTTAGGGTAAAAATTTTTAATTTTTAAAAAATTTATAAGTTCAAACAAAAAAGTTTCTGTTTCAGGTCTTGGTATGAATATTCCTTCTTCAACATAAATTTCAAAATCGTAGAAAAATGTTTTTTTAGTTATATATGAAATTGGATAACCACCCTGTATTTTTTTAAAAATAGAAATTACTTCTTTAATTTTTTCTTCATCTAAAAAAATTTCATCCTTATATATTTCTTTTAAAGAGATATTTAAAATTAAACTTAAAATATAATCTATATTTTCTTCTTTATAAAATTTTCTTATTTCTTTTTTTACTTCACTAATCCTTTTCAATTTCTATTTCCTTTAGTTTTTCTTCTTCCTCTTTTTCTCTTAATTTTTCAATTATTTCATCTATTTTACCTTCAAGAATTTCTTCAAGATTATAAATTGTCAAATTTATTCTATGATCAGTAACTCTATTTTGGGGAAAATTATAAGTCCTTATTTTTTCACTCCTTTCTTGTGTCCCGATCTGCTTCTTTCTTTTTTCTTGAACTTCCTTTTCCCTTTTTTCTTTTTCGTATTCATAAATTCTTGCCTTTAAAATTCTCAATGCCTTTGCTTTATTTTTATGTTGTGACCTTTCATCCTGACATTGAACAACAATACCTGTTGGAATGTGTGTTATCCTTACTGCTGAATCTGTAACATTTACATGCTGACCACCAGGACCACTTGCCCTTTTTACTTCTATTTTTAAATCGTTCGGATTTATTTCAACCTCAATATCTTCAAATTCTGGTAAAACTGTGACAGAGGAAGTTGAAGTGTGAATTCTTCCGGATGCTTCTGTTATTGGAATTCTTTGAACTCTATGAACTCCACTTTCATATTTAAAATTTCCATATGCATTTTTACCTTCTATGAGTAAAACCGCCTCTTTTATCCCTCCTAAATCAGTTTCATGTATATCTGTGATTGAGACCTTATATCCTTTACTTTCTGCATATTTTAGATACATTTTTAAAAGATCCCTTGCAAAAAGTGCAGCTTCTTCACCCCCTGCTCCTGCTCTTATTTCTAAGATTGCATTTTTTTCATCATCAAGATTTTTTGGTATCAAAAGTTTTTTAATTTCCTTTTTTATTTCTTCTCTTTTCATTAAAAGTTCTTTTTTCTCATTTTCAATTAATTCAATCATTTCTTTATCTTTTTCTTCTTTTTCCATATTTTCAATTTCTTCAATTTCTTTTTCTATTTTTAAAAATTCCTTTATCTTTTCCCCAATTGGCTTCAATTTTTTATATTCTTCCAAAAGAAAAACATAGTCCTTTCTTTCAGGTTCAGAAAGTTTTTTTTCAATCTCTTCTATTTTTTCAAGGATTTCCTTGAATTTCATATATTAAAGAATTTTCAAGAGATAATTTTTTTGTTCTTCAAGTTTTTCTTCTTCTATTTCAACTATCTCTCCCTTTTCTTTTTTTAAAATTCCTTTTTCTTCATAGTTTTTAATTAAATCTTCAATTTTTTTATTTTCTATTCCTGTAAATATTGAAATCTTTTTTATCTCAAAGGGAAAATAATTGTTTGATTTTATCCATTTTAAAAAAATTAAAAATCTCAGTTCTTCAGGATTTATTGAAAGAAATTTTATCTGCTCATCTGCTATTCTTAATCTTTCAATTAATGTATTTATGAGATATTCAATGAAGGGATTTTGTTTTATGTATTCAATTAATGACTCTCTATTCATAATTCTTAAAACAGTGTCTTTTAAAGCCCTTGCAGATGCCGAACGCGGTTTCCCATCTAAAACCGACATTTCTCCAAATACTTCTCCCTCCTTTAAAATAGCAATTGTTTTTTCCTTTCCTTCAAACTCTTTAAATATTTCAACTTCCCCTTCCTCTATTAAATAAATTTCTTCACCAACTTCCCCTTCTTTAAATATAATCTCCCCTTCTAAAAAAGTTTTTTCATAAAATTTGCTCATTCCTCAATTATTTCTACATTTGCTCTTGGTATTATTATAACTTCTCCATTTTCAAGTTCAATTTCAACAACCCTTACCTTTGATTCAGTTTCAATTTTTCTTAATTCAGGTGGAAGAGATTTTACTTTCCCTATTCTTCCGAAATATGGCTCCCTTATAATTCTTACAACTGTTCCTATATTCATACCTTCCTTTAAACTTTCATCCTCTTCTTTTATAATTACATTTTCATCTAAAGGAACAATCACTTCAGGTCTTATAACACCTGCTCTTATTTGAGTTGCTCCATTACAGGATGCCTTTTTACCATCAAGTTCTAAAAGAAGTTCAAATGTTCTTTTTGCCATTTTCATTTTACCAAATCCTTCTGTAATTATAAGAGTTAAACCTGTATTTTCTGAACCCGTTATTGCAACTCCTATATCATATCCAAGAAATTTTTTCAAATTTATATCATCTATACCGCCAACAACGATTGCCTTTGCTCCTTTCCTTTTTGCTTCATCAATTGCTTCTTTTGTAACAAAAGAACCCCCAACAAGTATTTTATCCTTTACATCTCCTTCTATTTTTTCAGGTGTTAATTCTTCTTCAGGGGAGTTTACCATTACTTTTAATTTTCCTATGGCTTCACCACCCACTCCAAAAATTCCCTGAATAAAACTTGCAGCTGTTTCAACAATTACTCCTTCATTTTCAATTATTTCAATTACTTCACCATCAATATAAGCAATAACTTCAACAGGCATTGGATTTTCCCTTAAAATAACCTGTCCTGTTACAGATGATATTGATTCAATCATTCCATCACATGGTGATGTAACTTTGTTTTTGAAAAGCCCAAATATTCCTTTTGTTTCAGCAATTACTTCCCCTTTTTTAATACATTCTCCTTCTTTTTTAATCATAAGTGAAGGTAGTTCAGATGGTGTAACTCCTAAAAGACCTGCAACATTAACAGGATGGACATTTCCAGGTAAAAGTGCCCTTGCAACTACATCCTCTGCTTTGACCTTTTGTCCCTTATAAACTAAAACTTCCCCTTTTAAAGGGAGCCTTCTTTCTTTTCTTACTAAGGTTTTTTTAGTAACCTTTAAACCCGGAGTATAAGCATGTGCCATAAGTATTTTATATTAAAGATATTTAAAAAAAATTTTCAATAAAGTTAATCTTTTTTCTTCAAAATAACCTTTACAAAAGATGGTGAAAATTCCTCAACATTTATTCCTTCTATGGGGAAAATTTTAGGTGGAATATAATATTCACCTTCACCAAATCCTATTAAATTTAAGAAAACAGTTATATTTTCAGGATTTAAATTATGAATTATACTTTTAACCCCTTTAATTTTTATTTTCACTTTTTCAGGTTCAATTTGAACATCATAGTTTTCAGGAGAGATTACCATAATATTTTTTTCAATTTCTCTTTTTTCTTCTTCTTCTATTTCAACATAAACCCTTAAGGATGATGGATTTAAAGTTGTTAAAACTGAAGGAGGAAGGAATTTAACATAATCATAGAAGGAAAATTTTTTTCCTGAAACATCTATTTCCTCACTTTTAACCTCATCTATTTTTTCAACAACACTTTTTGGTCCAATTAAAAAAATTTCATTTTCTTCAGGAGTAATTCTTAAAATTCCATAACCTTCTCTTGGTTTCCCAGTATATTCTATTTTTACTTTAACTTTTTTACTTTCTTTTTTTTCAAAATTTAAAATTATTACATTTTGTGTTAAAATTATTTTTTCAAATTTAATATCGTTTCTTATTTTCAAATCCTCCTCTTTAACTTTAATTATCTCTTTACCCTCTTTTTTTTCTTTCAAATTAATTATTATTTTTGGTTTTGAAAAATAAAGCTTTATAAGTTCTTTACCTTTTGCCTCAAATAAAGCTTTTATTTTATTTGGAGGAACTTCTCTAAAAGTAATATTTTCTGGTATTTCTTGATATTCCAAAATAACATCTCTTTGAGCAATATATATTTTTTCTGTTGCTGAATGAAACCACAATATTCCTGCAATTAAAATAGATATTATTTTTAAA
>CAZUSI010000047.1:0-7832 GCA_964623395.1 uncultured bacterium
ATGCAAATGATAAAGTTGGAAATTCATTAAAAGTTGAAGGGAAAATAATAGTTAGAGATTAAAAAATCTTCCCTATATCATCTTGGCAGGGCAAAATTTCTATTTTATTTTTTCCATCAACCATATATCTTCCTTCTTTTAAATCTTTAAATACTCCAATAAATTTTGCATTTATTTTGTTTTTCTTACAAAATTCAAAAAATTTTTCTTCATATCCATTTTTTATGGCAACTAAAAGGGAGCCAGAAGAAATTGTTTTTAAAGGATCAATATTAAAATAATCAAAAACTTTTTCAAATCCCTTTACAGTATTTATTTTATCTTTAAAAACTATTATTCCTTTATTCAAAAATTCACAGAATTCCCATATTCCATTTATTATTCCTCCTTCTGTTGGATCATGCATTGCAAGGGTTCCTTCAAAATCTTTTATCAAAATTGCCTCTTTTATAATGCTTATTCCAGGTTTTTTATGAAAATTTGAAAATATTTTTAATTTTTTTTCACCAAAAAAATTTTTAACAATTTCACTTTTTTCCTTTGAAATTATTGAAACACCTTCTATTGGAACCTCTTTTATTTGAAAAAGTAAATCATTTTTATAAACTTTTTTTGGAAAAAATCCCTCTTCTTTTTTTCTTATACCAACCATTGTTCCTGACAAAATTATCCTCTCAATATTTGGTGTTATTTCTGTATGTCCACCAATAACAGTTATATCAAATTTTTTACATGTTTTTTTAACTTCTTTAAAAATTCCTTCAATTTTATTTTCATCTATATTTTTTGGCAAAAATAGAGTAAATAAAAAATAAATTGGTTTTGCTCCCATAACTGAAACATCATTTCCATTGACAATTACACCATAATAACCAATTTCCCTTTCAGTAAATGTTATTGGATCTTGTGAGATTATTAAATAATAATTTTTTAAATCAATTACACTTGCATCACCTCCTATTTCAGGACCTATTTTAATTTCTTTTTTTAAAGGAGGTAAAATCTTTAAAATTTTCTTTAAAAGATTTGGTGGCAATTTACCTTCTTTTAATTCCATATTTTTAATTATAAAGCAATTTATTTTATAATTTACATCTTAAAAGGAAAGAAAAAATGAAAGTTTTATTATCAGGTAATGAAGCAGTTGCAAAAGGTGCATATGAGGCAGGAGTAAAAGTTGCATGTGCATATCCTGGAACACCATCTACAGAAATAATTGAAAATTTAGCAAAGTATGATGAAGTTTATGCTGAATGGTCTCCAAATGAAAAGGTTGCCTTTGAAGTAGCACTTGGTGCTGCAATTGCTGGTGCAAGAAGTATTGTTTCAATGAAACATGTTGGTTTAAATGTTGCTGCGGATCCTCTTTTTTCTTCAGCATATACAGGAGTTAAAGGTGGATTTGTAATAATTACATGTGATGATCCAGGTATGCATTCTTCTCAAAATGAGCAAGATAATAGGCGTTATGCAAAATTTGCAAAAATTCCATTAATAGAGCCTTCTGATCAAAAAGAGGCATATGAATTTATCAAAATTGCCTTTGAAATATCTGAAAAATTTGAAATTCCTGTCTTATTTAGAATGACAACAAGAATATCCCATACAAAAGGGGTTGTTGAAGTTGAAGGAAAAAGAAAAGAAATTCCTTTAAAAGAATATAAAAAAAATCCTTCTCAATTCCTTTTACTTCCTGCAAATGCAAGAGTAAGACATAAAGTCCTTGAAGAAAAATTAAAGAAAATTAAAGAATTTTCAAATGAAACAGATTTAAATAAAATTTTTGAAGGAAAAAGTAAAATTGGAATTGTTACATCAGGAGTTTCTTATAATTATGCAAAAGAAGTATTTGAAGATGCATGGATTTTAAAAATTGGTATGCCTTTTCCTTTTCCTGATAAAATTCTAAAAGAATTTTCAAATAAAGTTGAAGAAATAATAGTTATTGAGGAAAATGAGCCATTCCTTGAAGAAGAAATTAAAATACTTGGTTTTAAAGTAAAGGGTAAAGAATATTTGCCCTTATGTGATGAATTAACACCAGAAATTGTAAGAAAAACATTTAAAAATGAAGAATTGCCCCATTATGATGAAATACAAACCGTTAAAAGACCACCACAGCTTTGTCCTGGATGTCCACATACACCTGTATTTTATTCACTTTCACGCCTTAAAGTAACTGTTACAGGAGATATAGGATGTTATACACTTGGTGCATTACCACCTTTTAATGCAATGGATACATGTATATGTATGGGAGCATCAATTGGAAATGCTCTTGGTTTTGAAAAGGCAAATGAAAATTTTAAAAGGAAAATTGTTGCTGTAATAGGTGATTCAACATTTCTTCATTCAGGAATTGAAGGTCTTATGGATGTAGTTTATAATAAAGGAAGTATAGCAGTTATAATACTTGATAATAGAACAACTGCAATGACAGGTCACCAAAATCATCCTGGAACAGGAATTACTATAAAAGGAGAAAAAACAAGGGAAGTGAACATAAAGGATATATGCAAGGCAATTGGAGTTGATGAAGTTTATGAAATCAATCCTTATGATTTAAAGGAAACACTTAAAACAATAAAAAAAGCAATAGAAAGTGATAATTCTGTAGCTCTTATATCAAGAGCACCGTGTGCTTTGTTAAAGGAATCAAGAGAAAGATTTAAAAAGGAAAAAAAGAAAAAGGTTAATGAGGAAAAATGTCTTGGTGAAAAATGTAAAGCATGTATAAGATTGGGATGCCCTGCAATTTCAATCTTAAAGGGAAAAGCATATATTTCAGAAATACTTTGTGTTGGATGTGGTCTATGTTTACAAGTTTGTCCTGTTGGGGCAATAAAAAATGAAGGAGATTAATATCATAATATGCGGGGTTGGTGGACAAGGAATAATTCTTTCTTCTGAAATACTTGCACTTGTTGCTATGGAATCAGGATATGATGTTAAAAAAAGTGAAGTTCATGGAATGGCTCAAAGGGGAGGAAGTGTTGTATCTCATATAAGAATTGGTGAAAAAGTTTATTCACCACTTATTGAAAAGGGGAAATGTGATTTTCTTCTTTCTTTTGAAAAAGCAGAAACATTGAGATGGATCCCTTATTTAAAAAAAGATGATCCAGTTATAATTATTAATGATGTTGAAATTATACCTCCCCTTGTTTCTCTTGGTCTTGATAGATATCCTGAAAATATTGAAGAAAAACTAAAAAATATAACAAAAAATATTTATTTTGTTCCCGCAATCCAGATTGCAAAAAGTTTAGGTGAAATAATAACTTTTAACATTCTTCTTCTTGGAACACTATCAAAATTTTTACCTTTTAAAGAAGAAATATGGGAAAATGTAATAAAAAATAATGTTCCTGAAAAGAAAATTGAAATAAATTTGATTGCCTTTAAAAAAGGAAGGGAAATTTTAAAATTTTAATTCTTTAGTTGATAAATAGAAAAAATATAAAGAACTTAAAGAGAATAAAATTGCCCATGGTAAAAATCCATAAAGTTCAAATTTTAAAATAAATGGTATTAAAAAAATATAATAAATAGCTCCCATTATTTCCATATGTCTCTTAGGCGAAATGGTATAATTTTTCTTTCTATCACCTTTTTTTGGCGTTCTTTCAAAGGGTGTTTTCCTTTTAAAAATTGCTTCTAAAACAGCAATTGTTCCTTTAAAACAAAAACCTGTAAATATAATGATTAAATAAAATAAATCAAATATTCTTTCCTTTAAACTTCTATTTTTTGAAATTATTTTATCAGTTAAAAATATGTTATAAAGATTTGACATACCAAAAAATACAGCACATAGTCCAAATAAAATTGGTGAAAAATGTGAAAGAGGCCATAATATGAAGAAGAAAAATAAATTGGCAAAATATAAAATTGGAGAAAATAAATGAAAAATTATGTTTAATTTATCTTCAAATTTTATTCTTGAATTTATTACATCCTTAAAAAGTTTTAATCCAACTTCAAATGTTCCTTTTGTCCACCTAAACTGCTGTGCTATAAAGGAATTAAAATCAGAAGGAAGTTCTGAAGGACATATTAAATCATTTAAAAATACAAACTTCCATCCCCTTAAATATGCTCTTACTGATAAATCAAGGTCTTCTGCAAGTGTATCGCATTGCCAATTTCCAGATGTTACTATTGCCTCTTTTCTCCATATTCCTGCTGTCCCATTAAAATTAAAGAAATATCCATTTTTAAATTTTGAATTGTGTTCAATTTCAAAATGTGTATTAAGGGAAAGTTTTTGAATTTTTGTTAATCTACTTTCTTCATCATTTATAAATCCCCATCTTGTTTGGACAAGTGCAACATCTTTATTTTTAAAAAAGGGTAATGTTTTTTTAAGAAAATTAGGGGGAATAATAAAATCAGCATCAAAAATTGCTATAAATTCTCCATTTGCATATTTTAAACCATTTTTTAAGGCACCTGCTTTAAACCCTTCTCTTTTATCCCTTCTTATAACTTCTATATTAAATCCCTCTTTTTTCTTTTCTTCCACAATACTATCAATTAAATATTTTGTTTCATCATCTGAATCATCAAGTATATGAATTTCAAATTTATCTTTTGGATAATCTAAAGAAACAGCACTTTTAATACATCTTTCAATAACATTGTATTCATTGTAAACAGGAATTTGAATTGTAACAAATGGATAAAAATCTAATTCCTCATACTTAATTTTTTTATCTCTTGATTTTTTATAAAGATAAAGAAGCCATAATTTATATGCTCCAAAAATCATAAAAAGAAGAATAAGTGGAACAAAAAAAATTTGATAGAAATAATACATTTATTTTCCTTGTTTAATTTAAAAAAGAAATATAATTTTAAAATAAAAAAAGTTGATTTTTCAATTAAAAAAAAATTATAATAATGACTTTAAATTTGGAGGAAAAAATGAAATGTGGTGTTTTAAAGGAAAGCATAAATGAAAATATGGTGGCGTTAATTCCTGATTCAATTCCACTTTTAAAAAAGGCAGGATTACAAGTTTATATAGAAAAAGGAGCAGGTGAAAAATCCTTTTTTAAAGATGAAATTTATATTAAAAATGGTGGAGAAATAACTAATAGGGAAAAGATCTATGAGGAATGTGATATAATTCTATGTGTTAGAAAACCAGATGATTTAAACCTTTTAAGAGAAAATCAAATAATAATTGGAATGCTTGATCCTTTTAAAAATTTTGAAGAGATAAGAAAAATTATAAAAAATAAAGCAAATCTATTTTCCCTTGAACTTTTACCAAGAATAACAAGGGCACAGAGTATGGATGTGCTTTCATCAATGGCAATGATAGCAGGTTATAAGGCAGTTTTAATTGCTGCAAATTTTCTTCCAAAAATGTTTCCAATGTCAATGACAGCAGCAGGGACGATCACTCCTGCAAAAGTTTTTGTAATAGGTGCAGGTGTTGCAGGTTTAACTGCAATAGCAACGAGTAAAAGACTTGGAGCAACTGTATATGCTTATGATATAAGACCAAAGGTAAAAGAAGAAGTAGAAAGTATTGGTGGAAAATTTGTTGAAATTGGACTTGAAGTAAAAGAAGCAGAAGATAAAAGTGGATATGCAAAGAAAATGGATGAAGAATTTTATAAAAGGCAAAGGGAAATGCTTAAAAAAATGGTTATAGAAAGTGATGTGATTATAACCACAGCAGCAGTTCCAGGGAAAAAAGCACCTATTCTTATAACAGAAGATATGGTTAAAGAAATGAAAGAGGGTTCAGTAATAGTAGACCTTGCTGCTTCAACAGGTGGAAATTGTGAATTAACAGAAATAGGTAAGATAGTGAAGAAGTATGGAACTGTAATAATTGGTGAAACAGATATTCCTTCAAAAGTTCCTTATCATGCAAGTCAAATGTATTCAAGAAATATAACAAATTTTGTTTTAAATCTTTTAAAAGATGGAAAATTAAACATAAATTTAGAAGATGAAATAATAAGAGATACACTTCTTGTAAAAGATGGTGAATTTTATAGTCCAAGATTTAAAGAAATTATGAATATATAGGAGGAAAAATGGAAAACTTTGTGATTATTTTAACGGTTTTTGTTCTTGCAATATTTGTAGGATTTGAAGTTATAACAAAGGTTCCACCAATTTTGCATACTCCCCTTATGTCAGGTTCAAATGCAATTTCAGGAATAACAATAATAGGTGCATTAATTTCAGCAGGTTCAAAACAAACAACATTAACAACAATTCTTGCATTTATAGCACTTGTATTTGCTACAATAAATGTTGTTGGTGGATATCTTGTTACTCATAGAATGCTTCAAATGTTTAAAAGAAAGGAGTAAAAATGAACTTAGCTCCTTTTATAAATTTTGTTTATCTAATTTCTGCAATTTTATTCATATTTGGATTAAAGATGCTTTCCCATCCAAAACAGGCAGTAAAGGGAAATTTTCTTAGTGCAATTGGAATGCTTTTAGCAATAATTGTTACTCTAATTGATAAAAGAATAGTAAGTTTTGAAGTTATAATTTTGGGACTTATTACAGGAAGTGCAATTGGTGCCTTTCTTGCATTAAAAGTTCCAATGACTGCAATGCCCCAAATGGTTGGAATTTTAAATGGATTTGGTGGAGGGGCATCTTTACTCGTTGCTGGAAATGCCCTTTTTGAAGGAGTTCATCTTAAAGAAATTTTAACAAACCAATTTTTAATAGCAACAGTTGCATCAGGTTTAATTGGTTCTGTAACCTTTTGGGGAAGTATGGTTGCAGCAGGAAAACTTCAAGGAATTATAGAGGAAAAACCAATAATTTATAAAGGACACCATATAGTAAATATTATTCTTCTTTTAATTTCTCTTTTCTTTGGAATTATATTAATTATAAAACCCCATCTTACTTATTTTTATTATATTTTGGTATTTTTCGCAGCAATTTTAGGAGTTTTACTTGTAACTCCAATTGGCGGGGCTGACATGCCTGTCGTTATATGTCTTTTAAATTCTTACTCAGGACTTGCAGCAGCAGCAACAGGTTTTGTTTTAAACAATAATGTCTTAATAATTTCAGGATCACTTGTTGGAGCATCAGGTATAATTCTTACAAATCTCATGTGCAAGGCAATGAATCGTTCTCTTGCAAATGTTTTATTTGGTGGATTTGGGAAAGTAGTGGTTGAAGAAACACAGGATATATATGCAGGAAAAATAAAATCAACAACTCCTGAGGAAGTAGCAATTTTACTTGACTCAGCAAAAAGAGTTTGTATTATTCCAGGATATGGAATGGCTGTTTCACAAGCACAATATGCTGTAAGAGATTTGATGAATCTTTTAGAACAAAGGAACATACAGGTTGAATTTGGAATACATCCTGTTGCAGGAAGGATGCCGGGTCATATGAATGTTTTACTTGCAGAAGCTGATATACCATATGAAAAATTAAAGGAAATGGATGAAATAAATCCTGTTATGCCACAGGTTGATGTAGCAATTGTTCTTGGGGCAAATGATGTTGTTAACCCATTGGCAAGAACAGATCCAAAATCTCCAATAGCAGGAATGCCAATAATTGATGCTGATAAGGCAAAAACTGTTGTTGTTATAAAAAGGAGTTTAAGTCCTGGATTTGCAGGAATACCAAATCCTTTATTTGCTGCACCAAATACTTTAATGCTTTTTGCGGATGGAAAAAAAGCAATTCTTGAAATTATCTCTGCATTAAAGGAATTATAATATCTTTGACTTTCAAAATCTTTTTAAATTATAATGAAAATTTTAAATTAAAAGGAGGATACAATGCCTGTAAAATTGCATTACAATTTTAAAGATGTTTTTA
>CAZUSI010000047.1:7932-11296 GCA_964623395.1 uncultured bacterium
TAAAAGGAGGATACAATGCCTGTAAAATTGCATTACAATTTTAAAGATGTTTTTAGAAGTGCAAGATTCGGACTGTCAATCAAAAAAATATGGGTAATGTTTCTGGGAATATTTTTCGGAAGTATATTCTATTCCATCTTTACTTATATTTCTGCAGTTTTAAGTGGTTATTCCTTTAAAGAACTTTGGGACCAATATCATCTTCTTCCAATAATTGGAATTGGTGAAATCTATGGATGGGCAAAAATAATATACATAGTTGGCTTAATTCTTTTTGCCTTTTTCATATTTATCTTTGGAACAGCAGTTTCAAAAATTCATTTTGAACAATTAAAGGGTGATGAATTTTATGAAATAAAGGAATCATTGAAATTTGCCTTTAAAAATGGTCTTGCATCATTTTTTGCCCCTATTGCACTTCTTGTAATAGTTGGACTTATTCTTCTTTCAGGAGTTATATATGGTCTTATTAATAAAATTCCCTATTTTGGAGAAATATTTTTCATAATTTTTGCAATACCTGCTTTCTTTGTCTGTCTTTTTTTAGTTTATTTACTTCTTTCTTTTCTTGTATCTTTATTTTTATCTCCATCAATAGTTGGAACAACAGGAAATGATACATTTGATACATTATTTGAAGTCTTCTCTACATTGAATGAGCAACCATGGAGATTATTCGTTTATGAAATACTTCTTTTCTTTACAATGTTTGTTGCAGGAAGCATATTTACATTTTTTGTGGGAAAGGCAATTGGAATAGGTTATTGGGTATTATCTGCAAAATGGCTTATGGGAGAAAAATTTTCAAATATAATGAATAATGCATGGGCATTTTTACCTTCCTATCCTTTTTTAACAAATTTTTCTTCTTATTTTAAATTCTTAGGAATAGAAGAAATCCTTTTAATACCTGGATTTTTAAAACTACCAGTATTTCAGGCAGCAATTTCTTATATTTTAGGATTTATCGGTTATTTAACAATATTTATGGTTTTAGCATATTATTTATCAATGTTTTATACAGGAAACAATTTGATCTTTATAACCCTTTATAAAATTAAAGATGAGATAGACCTTTTAGCACCTGAAGAGGAGGAAGAGGAAACTGTTGAAGAGAAAGAAGAGGAGAAAGTGGAAGAAAAAGTGGAAGAAAAAAAGGAATAATTATTTAGTTTTTTCTAATTTTTTGTGAAGATAAATAAGATATATTAAAATTCCTGTCCACGCAATAAAATATGCCAAATAAAGAAAAATATTTTTCATAATTTTTCCTCCATTAAATAAATTTTATATCTCAATTCAAAAATTAAAAGAAACATGAATAAAAAAGGGATTAAACTTAAAAATAATGCAATTCTCATAGGTGCTTCAATTCCTATTTGAGACGGTTTAAAAATTAATGGATGAACACTCCTCCATAAATATACGGAAAAATAAACTAATGGGATATCAAAATAAAATATTATTCCTAAAACACTTGAAAGTCTTGCTTTTTTATCCGGGGTTTCAACAAAATTTCTTAATAAAAGATAGGAGAGATACAAAAACCATAAAATAAGGGTTGTTGTTAATCTTGGCTCCCATACCCAAAATGTTCCCCATACTCCTTTTGCCCATATTGAGCCCGTTAAAATTGTAATTGTTATAAAAACAAATCCTATTTCTGCACCTGTTGCCCCTACTTTGTCAAATTTATATTCCCTTTTTAAAAGATAAAGAATACTTGCTATAAAAGTTATTGTGAATGAAATAAATCCATACCAGGCAAAAGGAATGTGAATGTATAAAATTCTTACAAGCTCACCCATTTTTTCTTCAGGGGGAGAATATATTAAAGAAAAATATAAAGAAATAGGAAAGGTTAAAATTGCAAAAATAAAAAATATATATTTTTTCATAATCTATTCAAAAATTCATCAAGGATTTCAGAAAGCGTAGGCGTCCCTATCTCCTCTAATTCATAATAAACTTTAACAATTTCCTTATTTATTTTTAAAATTTTTGAAAGGTCAATTGGAGTAGCACTTATTATTATATCACAGGGAACATTTTTTAAAACCTCTTCAAGTTCTTTAATCTGTTTTTCACCATATCCCATTGCAGGAAGAACATCTTTTAAATGTGGATATTTTTCAAATGTTTCCCTTATACTTCCAACTGCATATTCTTTTGGTGAAACAATTTCCTTTGCACCAAATTTTAATGCAGAAATATAACCTGCACCAAAACCCATTTCTCCATGAGTCAAAGTTGGTCCATCTTCAACAACACAAACTTTTTTACCTTTAATTTTTTCAATTTCAGAAACAAATATTGGTGATGCTGCCTCAACTATTTTTGCTCTTTTATTTAACCTTCTTATATTCTGTCTTAAAATGTTAATATCTTCTAAGGAAGCACTATCTATCTTATTTATTACAACAACATCAGCCATCCTTATATTTGTTTCTCCTGGATGATATTTTTCTTCATGCCCTTTCCTTAAAGGATCTGTAACAACTATATGAAGATCTGGCTTAAAAAAGGGAAAATCATTGTTTCCACCATCCCATAAAATAATCTCTGATTCTTTTTCTGCTTCCTTTAAAATTTTTTCATAATCAACTCCTGCAAAAACTTTAAATCCATATCTTAAATGGGGCTCAAATTCTTCCCTTTCCTCAATTGTGCAATTGTATTTATCAAGGTCCTCAAATTTTTCAAATTTCTGAACAATCTGTTTTCTTAAATCACCATAGGGCATTGGATGTCTCACAATTGCCACATTTTTACCCTTTTCTTTTAAAATCCTTGCAACCTTCCTTGAAGTTTGACTCTTTCCACATCCTGTTCTAACAGCACAAACACTTATAACAGGTTTTTTTGATTTAAGCATAGTTGATTCAGGACCTAAAAGCCAAAAATCAGCACCTTTTGAAAGACATCTTGAAGCAATATGCATAACATGTTCATGGGAAACATCAGAATAAGAAAAAACACATACATCAATTTTATATTTTTCAATAAGTTCTTCAAGTTCTTCTTCTGAATAAATTTTTATTCCTTCAGGATAAAGTTTTCCTGCAAGTTCTTTTGGATAAATCCTCCCTTCAATATTTGGAATTTGAGTAGCAGTAAAACCTATGACTTCATACTCTTCTTTATCCCTAAAAAATACATTGAAATTATGGAAATCTCTACCAGCAGCACCTAAAATCAAAACTTTTCTTCTCATAAATTTATAAACGGGGGCGACGAGATTTGAACTCGCGACCTCCGGCGTGACAGGCCGGCGTTCTCACCAGGCTGAACTACGCCCCCGAATTTAAAGAAATATATTATATCCAAAATACTAAATTTTTTTCAAACTAATTTACTTACCTCT
>CAZUSI010000048.1:0-11279 GCA_964623395.1 uncultured bacterium
AAATATTGAATCTGAAGAAGATAGGATTTTAAGGGAAAGTGTAAGAAAATATGTAAAAGAAAGGATTTCCCAAATTGCAAAAGAAATTGATGAAAAGGATGAATTTCCAAAGGAAATATTTAAGGAAATGAGTGAGCTTGGCTTTACAGGAATACTTATTCCTGAAGAATATGGAGGCATTGGTGAAAGTGTTTTGCAAGCAGTTATTGTTCTTGAAGAAATTGCAAGAGAAAGTCCATCAATTGCTTTATCTCTTTTAGCACATTCAGTTTTATGTGCCCATCCAATTTTAAGGTTTGGAAATAAAGAACAAAAGGAAAAGTATTTACCAAAGCTTGCAAAAGGTGAAATAATAGGGGGACTTGCAATAACAGAACCTGATGCAGGCTCAGATGCAGCAAGTATTAAAACAACTGCAATTTTAAAAGATGATGGTTTTATAATAAATGGAAGTAAAATTTTTATAACAAATGGTGATATAGCAGATGTTTTAATATTATATGCAAAGACATCACCTGAAAAAGGAAAAGATGGGATTTCATCATTTATATTTGAAACAAAAACCCCTGGTTTTTCTGTAAGTAAAAGATTTGAAAAGATGGGAATGAGGGGCTCACCAACAGCAGCCCTTTATTTTGAAAATTCTTTTTGTCCTAAGGAAAATCTTTTAGGAGAGAAAGATAAGGGATTCAATATACTTGTTAAATGTTTTGAAATTGAAAGAATAACAATTGCTGCAATTTCAATAGGTATAGCAATTTCTGCCCTTACTTGGCAAATAAAACATTCAAGAGAAAGGAAACAATTTGGACAAGAAATTGGAAACTTTGAAATGATACAGCAAAAAATTGCTGACAATTCAGCAAATCTTGAAGTTATAAGAACTTACCTTTATTTTTTAGCAAAAAATTATGATTTTAATAAAGATAATAGGGTAGAAAGTGCAACTGTTAAACTTTTAGCAGGAGAACTTGGAGTAAAGATTTCACTTGATGCAATTCAAATACTTGGTGGATATGGTTATACAAAAGAATATCCTGTTGAAAGATATTTAAGGGATGCAAAGTTGATGGATATAGGGGCAGGAACAGCAGAAATAATGAGGTATATAATAGCAAATGTTTTGTTAAAAAAATATTTAATTTAGGAGGTTTTATGAAAGAAAGGGTTGCAATAATAGGGATTGGATATACACAATTAAGACCTATTTCACCTGAAGTTTCCTTTAGGGAAATGATATATGAGGCAGCATTAAAGGCATATAACGATGCAGGTATTGAACCAAAGGATGTGGATACATTTGTGGCAATCTCAGAAGATTATTATGAAGGAACTGCAATATTTGATGAATATGTTCCTGACCAGCTTGGTGCAGTTTTAAAACCTGTCCATACGATAACTCAAGATGGAATTACTGCACTTGCTGCATGCTGTATGCAAATAAAAACAGGAATTTTTAAAATAGCAGTTTTAGAAGGACATTCAAAGGCATCAAACATTTTATATCCTTCACATATAGATGCATTTGCACTTGACCCAATACTTGTAAGACCCCTTGGATTTAATCCAGTTTTCCTTGCAGGACTTGAAATGCAAAGATTTTTAATTGAAACTGGTAATACTGAATATCATACATCACTTGTTGTTTTAAAGAATAAGAGGAATGCCCTTAAAAATCCAATTGCTGCATATCCAGCAAACCTTTCAATTGAAGATGTCCTTTCATCAAATCCTGTTTCTTTTCCTTTAAAGGAACTTGATATATCAAAAAAGGCAGATGGTGCATTTGTTATAATCCTTGCAAAAGAAAGTATTGCTAAAAAACTTGTTGATAAACCTGTTTATATAGAAGGGATTGGATGGTTACAGGAAACACCAAATATAGAAAAAAGGGATCTTGTTAATGCTATTTATTTACAAGGTGCAGCAAATATGGCTTATAAAGAAGCAGGAATTAAAAATCCCCTTGAAATAGATTTTGCAGAAATTGATGACACTTTTTCTTATAAAGAACTTCAACATATTGAGGCACTCGGAATTGCTCGTCCGGGTGAAAGTGGAATAATGCTTGAAGAAGGTTATTTTGATCCTGAAGGAGCAATTCCTATAAATATATCAGGTGGTTCTCTTGGATGCGGAAATTTACATGATGCAAACTCTTTAAGGGGTATAGTAGAAGCAGTTTTACAACTCCGCAATGAAGCAGGTGAGAGACAGATTGAAAATGCTGAAATAGGACTTGTTGCTTCATGGAGAGGTATTCCAACTGCATCAGGAGGTGTTTTAATTTTATCAAATAGAGAATAAAAAGGAGGTATCATGCAAAAAGTTGCTATTCTTGGTGCAGGTTTAACAAAGTTTTCAAGAAGAGCAAAGGAAACAGGGAAAGAACTTGCCTTTTATGCAGCAAAGATGGCGTTAGAGGAAGCAGGACTTGAAATAGATGATATTGATGCAGTTGTCTGTGTATCTGCCCCTGATGCCTTTGATGGAGTTCATATGAAGGGTGAATATCTTTCAGATGGATGTGGTGCCTCAAAAAAACCATTTATGAGAAGTTATGTGGGTGGAGGTTCTGGTGTTTTTGGAATAATAAATGGTTGGTATCATGTAGCATCAGGAACTTTTAATACATGTCTTGTTGTTGCAGAAGAAAAAATGTCTTCTTCAATGCCGCATCCACAGGGAATTTTCAATGCAATATATGACCAATTCTTAGAAAGACCACTTGGAGTAAATCTTTTGTGGATATTCTCTCTTGAAATGCAAAGGTATATGGCTGTTCATAAAATACCACTTGAATTAATTGCACTTGTTGCAGTGAAAAATAAGAAAAATGCAATTGACCATCCATGTGCACAAGAAGGAATACCAGGAAATTACACAGTGGAAGAAATTTTAAATTCAGAGATAATGTGCTGGCCAGTAACTCGCCTAATGGTATCTCCTGTTACAGATGGTGCTGCTGCTGTTGTTCTTGCCTCTTATGATTTTGCAAAAAAATTTGGAAAAGAAAATATATGGATTGAAGGAGTTGGATGGTGTCTTGATACATCTTATTGGACAAATAGGGATTTGTATTATCCAAGATATGTTGAATATGCAGCAAGAATGGCTTATGAGATGGCAGGAATAAAGGATCCAAGAAAAGAGATACATGTTGTTGAACCTTATGACCCATTTGCATATAAGGAATTGCATCACCTTGAAGGTCTTTTGCTTGCTGATAAGGGTGAAGCACCACGCCTTTTAGAAAAGGGATTTTGGGATAGGGATACTTTAAATGGGATACCATCTTCACCATCAGGAGGACTCTTAGGTGTTGGAAATCCAATTGCAGCAGCAGGACTTATGAAAGTTATTGAAATTTATTGGCAATTAAAGGGAAAAGCAGGGAAAAGACAGGTAAAAAGAGAAATAAGAAGGGGTTTAGCCCAGGCATGGGGAGATTTAATGCAAGTAGGAACTGTTGTTATTCTTGGAAAATAAGGGGGTAAAATGGAATTCAAAGGAACACCTTTAAAGGATAAAGACATAAAGGAAAAAAAGGTTTTTTATGTTGACTGGCATGTTAAAGCAAATTATGCATGGGATTGTGGAATTGCACTCTCCTATTTTTTTGAAGGTCTTAAAAATGGTAAAATTTATGGAAGAAGTTGCCCAAAATGTAAAAGAATAACTCTTCCACCAAGAATGTTTTGTGAGCTGTGCTTTCATCCAACAGATAAATGGGTTTTGTTAAAAGATACAGGAAGAATAAATACATTTTCTGTTTCATACTTGAACTGGGATGCATCAAGAAGGGAAAAGCCACAGGTTCCTGCTGTTATTGAAATTGATGGAGCATCAGAAGGAATGGGAATATTGCATTTAATTGCACATCCTGAAAAAATTGAATGGGAAAACCTTGATGAAGTTTTAAAATATATAAAGGTTGGAACAAAAGTTAAAGCAGTATGGAAGGATGAAAAGGAAAGGGAAGGAAAAATAACAGATATAAAATATTTTATACCAATTGAGGAGGAAAAATGATTGAAAAGATTGATAAATTTGATAAAATAAAAATTTTAAAGGGTGAAAAGGTGGGATGGCATAGGTATACTTATGGAAATGGAGAAGAAATATTTTTTAAAAATTTGATTGATAAAAAATTTTTTGCATCAAAGTGTAAAAATTGTGATAAACTTTTTATTCCAACAAGAATATATTGTGAGGATTGTTTTGAAGAAATAAATGAATTTGTTGAAATCAAAGAACTCCCTTACATTTATTCATATACATTTTTGTTTAAAGACCTTGAAGATAATGATTTAAAAGAGCCAGAAATTGTTGTATTTTTAAAATGGGAAAATGTAGAAGGTGGATTAATTCATAGATTAAAGGAAACAAGTATTGATGAAGTTGAAATTGGAATTAAAGTTGAACCTGTTTTTAAAGAAAAAAGAGAAGGAAACATAAACGACATTTTATATTTTAGAATAAAGAAATAAAATTTATTCTTTAACAAGATATAACTTTATATCTCCACCTATTGAATTTTGACCAACAATTGCATAGGCAGGAACACAATTTATAAAAGAAGATTGAGTATTATTCCATGGAATATAATGAACACAACCTGCATTTTGTGGAATAATAACACTATACCAGTTTGGTGGAGGATTTGAGGCAGTATAAACTGGATTAGAAAACCAAGCTAAAGCAGGAGGAGGAAGAACAGGATTCACAAAATTATAAGGTAAATATACACATGCACCTATAGGAATAAAATATCCACTTGATACTCCTGCAATTGATTTATTTCCTTCATTTATTGGACAATACTCAAGGGCTGGGAGCCATAATTCATTTCTTATCTCATTTACCCATGTACCACAATCTATTGGATAATATCCATCACATACTGATGACATTTCTTCAAGTGCTGTTTGCATCATATGCATATTTGATTTTATTGCTACATCTTTTGACCTTTTAAACATTGTTATAAAATTTGGTATTGAAATTTGTGCAAAAATGCCTATAATTAAAAATGCACTTATCAATTCTTTCATTTTTCCTCCTATTTGAATTTTAATTATAATATATTCTATAATTTAAATTCAAAATTGAGTTGGGTAAGGTAACGGGAAGAGGGGTGAAAATCCCCCACGGCCCCCGCCGCCGTGATAGGGTTTTCCCCTTTCAATATGCCACTGGGTAAAAGGGTCCTTTTTAAAAGGGCTCTTTACCTGGGAAGGCGAAAGGGGAGTTACCTTAAGTCGGAAGACCGACCTTACCCAAAAACTTTAAACCTCCGGGGGTAAGGGGTTTAAAGAATTCAGAATTTCTTTTTATCCCCCTCCCTTGGAGAATTTTAAAAGGAGGTAAAATTATGAAACTCTTTATGGCAATAATATTAACACAAATGGGAGGGATAAAAGATACAATAAAAGAATATGTATTTCCCACATATGAGATAACATCAACACCTTATCTTGAAGAAAGTCATAAATCAAAGTCATCAATGACATATATAAATTCATTACAAATCAATGCTTTAAATCCAATATCTTTTGAAAATCTATTTCTTTCATTACCAGGTTTATTTATTTTACCTTCTGGAAATCAAGGAATGCTTTCAACTTCTATTTTAAGGGGAAATTCATCAAAGGAAACTTATCTTTTTCTTGATGGTTTTAGATTGAATACAAAAAGGGTTGAATCCTTTAACTTATCAATTTTACCTATTATAAATTATGAAAGAATTGAAATTTTAAAAGGTGGAAATAGTGCATTTTTTGGAGAAGGTCCTTCTGGTGGAATAATAAATTTTATAACTCCAAGTATAAATAAAAGGTTTGCAAGTTTAAAGACAGAATTTGGCTCTTTTGGATACAATTTACAGGAATTCATTTTTAATCTTTCTTATGAATACAATCTTTTATTTTTATTTTCAAGGACTCATAAGGATGGAAACGATTTAGTAAATTTCAGGGGATTTAAATTAAAAAGAGAAAATTCTGATTTTACAAAAAAGACATTTTTAATAAAACATTCAAAAGAGAATTATGAGCAAATTTTTCTTTTTTCTGAAAATAAATCAGGTATAACAGGACCCCTTTATGATTTTTATAATGATTCTGCATACATTTTAACTCCAAATGCAAGAGAAAATGATGAAATTATTCTTTATGGAATTGGATTTAGTTCTGAAAATTATTATTTTAGGAATCAGATTTTAAGGGATAGAACATATTTTTCTAATCCTGATTTTTACGATACTTCTTATTATCAGAGTTTATCATTGAGAAGCTCCGGTGGATATAAAATAAATTTATGGAAATCAAAAATTCATATAGGTTATGAAGGATATAGAGAAGATATAAAAGTTTTTAAAGGAAATACAAAACAAAATAAGGATACAATATCTTCATTTACAATTTCAACTGGTTTTGAAATTCCTGAAAAAATTGAACCCTTTTTATTTTTAAGTAAAGATATTATTTCAAAGGAAAAATTTGTTCCAATAAAAAGTGGTTTATCAATTTATTTAAATGAAATTTCAAAATTTTCCTTTATATATTCAAAATCTTTAAAAGAGCCAACTTCTTTTGAAAAGATATATTATGAAGAATATCCAGGATTTATAATAAGGGGGAACAAGGATTTAAAATCGGAAAAATCAGAAGGATATGATATTTTATTTAAAATCTTTCCAAAAAATATTCCCTTATATTTTTCAATAAATAGTTTCAGAAAAAATTCAAAAGATTTGATTGAATGGATTTATTATTTAAAGGGTGATACTTTTATATATGAGCCAAAGAATTTCTCAAAGGGATATTTAAAGGGATATGAAATTGAAACAAAAATTGGGAAAAGAAATTTATTTTTAAATATTTTCTATACATATACAGATGCAAAAAATTTAAAGGAAAATAGAAGAATTTACTATATTCCATGGAATTCTCTAAGAACTGAAATAATTTTTGATAATGATAAATTTTCATCAGGAATTTCTTATTCTTATAATTCAAAAAGATTAACTCCACAAATAATAAAAGGTGACATTTCAATTTTGAATTTTTCCTTTAAAATTAAAAAGATTTATTTCTTTGATTTAGGATTTTCAATTTACAATCTTTTAAATAAAAATTATGAATTTATTCCTGGATATCCAATTGAAGGAAGAAATTTTAAAATAGGAATTGAAATGAAAAAGGAAGAAATATGGTTTTAATAACTTTAATTTTTTCAATTTTTCTTTATGACGATCTTGGAGAAAAAATAGAAATAAGAGCTCCACCTAAAAAAGTTGTTTCACTTTCTCCAAATTTAACTGACTTTTTAATATATCTTAATTTAATTGATAGAGTTGTTGGAAAAACATATGTTGATAAAATAGATGCTGAAAATTGTTTACTTGAAACTGGATTTTTATCAAGGGAAAAAATTTTAAATTTAAAACCTGAAATTGTTTTTGTAGGTGATATAAATTCAATTGAAGATATTGAATGGATGAGAAAAAACAAAATAAATGTTTTTTATATAAGGTGCCAGAATTTAGGAGATATAGTAAATGCCTTTATAAAATTTGGAAAAATATTTGATAAAGAAAAAGAGGCAATATTAAAATTAAAGGAATTTTTAGATAAAATTTTTGATGAGAATAAATTTAAGGGAAATGCATTTGTTATAATTGATTTAAAAGGCGGGATATGGTCAACAGGTAAAAATACATTTATTGATGAAATTCTTGAAATTTCAGGATTTAAAAATTTTGTTGATTTTTTTGAAGGATATAAGATAATTTCACCTGAAAAGATTGATTTTGAAAAAATAGATTATTTTATAATTTCTCATCCAGATATTTTAAAGGAATTGAAGGAAGAATTTTTTTATAATAAAATCAAAAATAAAATTTATGTTATAAAAAATTATGAATATTTTACAAGACCTTCACCTTTTATCTTTAAAGCAATAGAGGAATTAAAAAATATAAAGTGAAGAAAATTTTAATAGTTTTAATTTTTGTTTTAATAATTTCAATTTTTATAGGTCCTGCAGGGATTAAAAAAGAAATAATTTTAAATTTAAGATTACCAAGAATTTTGATGGGATTTTTTGTTGGTGCATCCCTTTCCCTTTCAGGTCTTTCGCTTCAAGGAGTTTTTAAAAATCCCCTTTTAGAACCCTATTTAATTGGAATATCATCAGGTGGAGCACTCTTTTCATTTATTTCCTATTTAATTCCTTTTGATTTTATTTTAAAAACCCCTTTATTTTCCTTTTTTGGTTCAATTTTTTCCGTTACACTTATTCTTTTAATTTCAAGATTTGCAAAATATAATCCATATTCAATTTTACTTCTTGGAATATCAATTTCAATATTATTTTCAAGTATTTTGGCATTCTTAATTTATCTTTTACCTTCTGAAAGAATTCAAATATTTTTCTATTTATTTGGGGGATTGTCAAGGTCTTCATGGCTAAAACTTTTTATTGTTTTCCTTTCCTTTATTTTCTCATTTATTTTCCTTTTAATAAAAAATAAAGAACTTGACATAATTTTATTAAAAGAAGAGGAAGCATTTTCTCTTGGAGTAAATCCGGAAAAATTTTATATTGAAATAATATTTTTTTCATCAATTCTTGCCTCAACTTCTGTTGCCTTTAATGGAATAATAGGATTTATAGGATTAATTGTTCCTCATATTTCAAGAATTTTAATAGGTGAAAAACATATAAATTTAATACCCTTTTCCTCAATTTTAGGGGGAATAGTTTTAGTTTTATGTGATGACTTATCAAGAATTTTAATTAAAGGAATTGAAATTCCTGTTGGAATAATAACATCTTTTATTGGTGTTCCCTTTTTTCTTTATCTTCTCTTTAAAAAATTATGAAAATAATCATTAAAAATTTATTTTTTTCCTATAAAAATGGATTTAAAATTGAAAATTTAAATTGTGAAATTGAAAAATTTACCCTTCTTTTAGGACCAAATGGATGTGGAAAGACAACACTTTTAAAAATAATACTTGGAATTCTAAAACCAGAAAAGGGAGAAATAATATTTGATGGAAAAAATTTATTAAAAATTCCTTATAGAGAAAAAGTAAAATTGATATCCTTTATACCTCAATTTTATTCTGAAATTAAGGGATTCAGCGTATTTGATATGATAATGATGGGAAGAAATCCTTATAAAAAGGGAATTATAAAAAGGGAAAGTAAAACTGATTTTGAAAAGGTAAAAGAAGTTATTGAAAAATTATCTTTAAAAGATTTGGAAAAAAGGGATTTTTATTCCCTTTCAGGAGGTGAGAAACAAAAAGTTATAATAGGAAGGGCACTTGCCCAGGAATCAAAAATTTTACTTTTGGATGAACCAACTGCCCATTTGGATTTAAAAAATCAATTTGAAATATTAAAAATTTTAAAGGAAATTTCAAAGGAAAAAATTATTCTTGGTGTATTCCATGAACCCTTTTTATCTTTAAAATTTGCAGACAAATTAATTTTTATGAAAGAGGGAAAAATAGAATATGAAGGGAAACCAATAATTGAAAAAATTTTTGAATTTTATGGAATTTCACCATTAAAATAAATAAACATGATTTTAAAACAAAAAGATATAAAGGGAATTGAAATTTTTTTAGAAAAATTTAAAATAGAAAGAAAAGAAAATAATTTAAATTTTATTAAGGAAATATTGTCAAAGTTTAAAAATTTGCCTTATGAGAATATGACAAAAATTACATATTCAGAAGAAAAGGATATAAATAAAAAACTCAGAACACCCTTTTATATTGTTAAAGATTTTTTTGAAGAAGGGGCAGGTGGAACATGTTTTTCACTTGTATATTTTTTAAAAAGTATCTTTGATTATTTAAATTTTGATTCTCGTTTTGTTCTTGCAGATAGAATTTATGGTGAAAATACCCATTGTGCTTTAATTTTAAATCTTGAAAATAAGGAATATCTTGTTGATATTGGATATTCAATATATGAGCCAATTGAAATAAAAAATAAAAAAAATTTTAAAAATGTTGCCTATGAGTTTTTAATGGAAGAAAATGAAAAATTTATAAATGTTTATACAATAACAAAAAATAAAAATTTAAAATTTAGATATAGAATTAAAAAAGAAAATGTTTCATTTGAAGAATTTTTGGATGCATGGGAAAAATCCTTTTATTTTGAAATGATGAATTATATTGTTGTAACAAAAACAAAGGAAGATTCTTTAATTTATTTAAGGGATAAAAATTTTCATATCATAAAAGATGGAAAAACCTATTATAAAAAAATTGAGGAAGATGAAATTCCATTAATTTTAAAAGAACTTGGATTTAAAGAAGATTTATTTTTTAAAGCAAAAAGTTTTTTAAAATAACTATTTTTCTAAATAAACCTTTATTTTTTCTCCCCTTTTAACATTTTTAAAAATTTTATAATCACCTTTTATTTTTCCTATGACATTTACATCACTGTAAGCAACTATTTCATCCTTAGAAATTGGTGTTTTTCCAAAAAATATACATAAAGATGGCTCTTCTATCCATATTGCAACTTCTCCCTCTTTTACAATTTTTCTTGGATTTTCTGGCTCTATTTTATCAATCGGCAATTTAAAATAAATTTCTTCCCCCCATAAATTTGCTTTCCCTTCAAATGGAATTATCTCTAAGAATTTTTTAATTGTTTTAGGATTTTCATTGGTTAATTCAACTTCAACTTTCCCTATATTTTTACTTTCAATTATAACTTTCATATCTTTTTAAATTTTGCAAAAAATTTACCTCCTAAATGTAAAAGAAGTTCTTCCTTTACCCAGTATTTTTTAAAATGTTCCTTTGAAACTTCAGCATGAACTATTTCACCTATGAAAAAGTTACATTCGCCTGTTTCAATAACATCTTTTACCTTACATTCAACATGCCCTATACATTCCTTTATTTTACATACATTTACCTTTTTTGAATTTTCCTTTGTAAGTTTTGCCTTCTCAAATTTATCAATTTCTCTTCCACTTTTTGAACCACATAATAAAACCTTATCCTTTAAATTTATATCAGGTATATTTATAACAAATTCTTTTGTTTCCTTTATATTTTGAGAAGTTAAGGATTCTTTCCAGACAGAAATACCAACAAGTGGTGGCTCTTCTGAAAGAGGGGTTAACCATGCAAGTGCCATAACATTATCCTTTCCATCCTTACCTTTTGATGTTAAAAGATATGTAACCTTTGGATGAAAAATATGATATATATTTTCCTTTATCTCTATTTTTT
>CAZUSI010000049.1:0-1155 GCA_964623395.1 uncultured bacterium
AAAAATTATTAATTTTTCCTCTTCTATTTTTGCCCCTTTTGCTTTATAATTTGATAAATTTTTTGGTAAATACAAGTATTTTCTGAAATTTCCAATTGTTATTGTTATCTCTTCATCATTTTGAACTATATTAATTTTCTCTTTTTTAACTTCTTTAATTTTCAAAATTATTCTATATCCCTTTTCATCTTTTTTAAATTCAATTGGAATATCCTTGTAAAAAATTTCTGCTGGATTTTTATCTTTATATAAATCTTTTGCAAATTTTAATAGTTTTTCATAACCTGTTATTTCCTCTTTATAAAAGGAAGAATAAAAAATTGGAATTGGAGCAAAAAAATCTGAAAGTTTTTTAATATATTCTTCCTGAACCTTCATTAAATCTTCAAAGATTTTATCCTTTATTATTCTATTTATTATTACAGCATCAACTGGATAACCAAAAAGATGAAGATATGTGAATGCTCTTTGCGTTTCCCTTAAAACAACCTTTTCAGGATTTGTAACAATCCTTATGCTTGAAATACTGCTATCTTGCATTATTTTATGTAAGGAATAAAGGGAATCAAATAATCTTTGGACATCATCATAAGTTTTTTCTTCTGGAATTGGAAAATCGGTTATTTTTTTTAAAGCAGGTCTTATAGTAGTAACTATTTTCTTTTGTATTGGAAATATTTTTCTAAACCACCATTCAGTAATTTCAGGAATTGATAAAAACTTTAATGTTTCCCCTGTTGGTGCTGAATCAACTATTATAACATCATATTCTCCATTTTTAAAGTGGTGATCAACCCATAAAAAACCAGCAATTTCTTCCATTCCAGGTAAAATTGCCATTTCCTCTGCTATTATTTCATCAAGTCCTCTCCATTCAAATACTGCTTTTAAATATTTTTTTAATGCATTCCAATGTTTTTGAATTGAATAATATACATCAATTTCCTGTGCATATAAATTCTTTTTAATTTTTAAAGGTTCAGGAGAAAGTTCTTTTTCAAAAACATCGCTTAAAGAATGAGCAGGGTCTATTGAAATTACAAGTGTTTTTAAATTATTTTCAGAAAGTAAAGAAGCAGTTGCGGATGCAATTGTTGTTTTCCCAACCCCCCCTTTCCCTGTAAATAATATTATTCTCATATAATTTTTTCAGTT
>CAZUSI010000049.1:1255-11242 GCA_964623395.1 uncultured bacterium
ACACTCAAAGATTTTATAAAACTTCTTGTTGTCATCCTTAAAAATTCAATTAAGAATCTTTCAACTCCTGAAAGTAAAAGATAAAGACCAAATAATTTTCCATTTTTCAATTTATCCCTCAATTTAAAAAGAATTAAAAATACAAAAAACATTGATATTGTTTCAAAAATCTGTGTTGGCCATACCTTTAAAAGAGTATCATCAGGAATTTCATCAGGAATTTTTATAATATTTCCAAAATTTTCTCTTAGAGATTTAGCAAATGTTGGGGGAGAACCCTTTGGAAATGCAATTCCAAGAAAAGAATTTGTAGGTCTTCCATAATCATCACCTACAAGAAAGCACCCAATTCTTCCAATTGAATAACCAATTGCAAGTGAAGGTGACAATGTATCACCAATTTTTAATATACTAATTTTTTTTATCCTTGAATATATTATTACACAAAAAATTGCTCCAAGAAAACCACCATAAAAGGTAAAGCCTGCTCTTGAAAAAATTATTCCAAAAGGTTCTTTAATTATTTCCTTAATAGAATAATTTTCAAAAACAAACATTAATTTTGCACCTATTATTGCAGAAATTAAAGATATTATAAATATATTGTTAAAATCCTTTATATCAAGTTTTCTCCTTTTCCATTCAATTTCTCCAAGAATTGTTGCCGTTAAAAAGGCAATTGCCACCATTACACCATAAGAAGATATTACAAAATTACCTATCCTTAAAAGTTCAGGATACATCTTTTTTATATTTTAAAGCAGACTTTACAAATTCTCTAAAAATTGGATGTGCTTTTAAAGGTCTTGATAAAAATTCTGGATGGAATTGAACACCTATAAAAAAGGGATGTTCCTTTAATTCAATTATTTCAACCAAATATCCATCAGGTGATTCACCACTTATTATAAGTCCATTTCTTTCAAGAATTTCTCTATATTCAGGATTGAATTCATATCTATGTCTATGTCTCTCATAAATTAATTCCTTTTTATATATTGAGTAGGCAAGTGTCCCCTTTTTAATAACACATGGATAACTACCTTTTCTTAAAGTTCCTCCATAATATTTTATTCCTTCCTTTTCAGGTAATATTTTTATAACAGGATGGGGGGTATCAGGTTCAAATTCCGTTGAATTTGCCATATTTAAATTGCATACATTTCTTGCAAATTCAACAACTGCAAGTTGCATTCCAAGGCATATTCCAAAAAAGGGAATTTTCTTTTCCCTTACATAATTTATAACTTTTATCTTTCCTTCAATTCCCCTTTTTCCAAAACCTCCTGGAACAAGTATTCCATGAACATCCTTTAATATTTCATAAATATTTTCACCTTCTTCAATTTTTTCAGTTTCAATAAATTTTAAATTAACCCTTGAATCATTTTCATATCCTGCATGAACAAATGCCTCAATTATGCTTTTATAAGAATCCTTTAAATTTGTGTATTTACCACATATTGCAATATTTACTTCATTTTTTGGATTCATTATTCCTTCAGTAAATTTTTTCCAATCTGATAAATCTGGTAAAGGTGCATATATTTTTAAATGGGAGAGGATTTTTGAATCAAGTTCCTGCTCATGAAATATAAGGGGAACTTCATATACACTCTCTTTAACATCCCTTGCTTCAATAACCCTTTCAAGGGGAAGATTTGCAAAAAGTCCTATCTTATATCTTGCTTCCCTTGAAAGGGGTCTATCAACTCTGCAAAGTAAAAAATCAGGTTGTATTCCTATTTCCCTTAATTTTTGAACAGAATGCTGTGTTGGTTTTGTTTTAAGCTCTCCAGCAGTTTGAATAAATGGGACAAGTGTTAGATGTATTGCACAGGTATTATCAAGACCCTCTTCCAATCTAATTTGTCTTATTGCTTCTAAAAATGGTAAGGATTCAATATCCCCAACTGTTCCTCCAACTTCAACTATAACAATTTCAGCATTATACACATCAAGAGCTTCTCTTATCTTTGATTTTATTTCATCAGTTATATGGGGAACAACTTGAACTGTTGCTCCAAGATATTCACCTTTCCTTTCTTTTTCTATAACACTTCCATAAATTTGACCTGTTGTAACATTGTTTATTTTTAAAAGGTTTTCATCAAGGAATCTTTCATAATGTCCAAGATCAAGGTCTGTTTCTGCACCATCATCGGTTACAAAAACTTCTCCATGCTGAAAGGGATTCATTGTTCCTGGATCAACATTTATATAAGGGTCAAGTTTTTGAATCGTTACTTTTAATCCCCTTTTTTTTAAAAGAAAACCAATTGAGGCAGTTGCAACTCCTTTACCAAGTGATGATACAACACCTCCTGTTACAAATATGTATTTTCTTTTTCTCATATACCCAAATATTTTTTTAAAATAAATTTTGCCTTTTCCTTTGTAATATCTTTCCCTTTTATAAATATTTTCCCATCTTTGAAAAACATTATTTCAAAGGTATTTTTCTTAAATCTTAAAAAATAAGGTTTTAAAACACATTCTCCAAAATCTTTTAAATTCTTTTCAATTTTTTCAATATCTAATTCTTTTTGAAACTTTATTTGAAATGTTCCTCCACCACAAAGGGCATGGGCATTGAAACCTTCTTTCCCTTTTAAAAATGGAAATTCTTTTTTAGAACATACAGGACAATTTTCTCTTTTTTCATATTCCAATTCTTTAAACTCAAATTTACTTAAATCAAAATAATAGATTTTGTTTTGAGGCAGTTTTTCCCCTAAGAGATATTTTATTGCAAGATAAACTTCAAAACCAGAAATTATTTTTATTATTGAAGGATGAACACCCATTATATCACATGTTTCCATATAACCCTTTGGAACTTTCGGCAAAAAACATCTATAACAACCTGTTTTTTCAGGAACAAAAATACCTGCTTCTCCCCTTTCTTCTATAACTGCTCCATGAACCCATGGAATATTTTCCTTATATGAAATTTCATTTATTAAAAATCTCGTATCAAAATTATCAGTTGCATCTATTATTAAATCAATTCCTTTTAAAAAATTATAAATATTTTCAGGATTTATTTCCTCATGAATTGCATTTATTTTAATTTCCTCATTTATTTTTTCACATTTTTCCTTTAAAGCAAAAACCTTTGGCTTTCCCTCTTTAAAATCATCAACATCGTATTCTTGAACACAAATATTTTCTTCTTCAACAACATCATAATCTATGATGCTTATTTCTTTAAAACCAATTCTTACCAAATTTAAAAGGATATTTGAACCAAGTGAGCCTGCTCCAATTATAAGAATTTTTTTCCCCCTTAAATTTTCAAATTTTTCCTTTCCTATATTTTTTAATGAATAAAATCTTTTATATGTATCCATTATTTTACTAAGAAAATGGGGACTTTTAAAACAGGACAGTTGTTAAGATAAAATATACAGAAGTATTTTCCAGATTTTAAAATGCTAAATTCGGGTCTCCATTCAATTAAATAATCCTTTTCCTTTTCCATCCATTTTCCCTTTTCTAAATCCTCTATCTTTTGTCCCATTTCATTAAAAATACCTGCTGAAACAAATCCATCTTCATAAGGTGATATAACAAAATAGGCACTTTCCCCTTTCCTAATTATTGTTTTACCAAATTTCATTTTTAAAATATAAAGTTCTTCAGGTGGATAAATTTTTTCACATATTGCCTTTGGAACGATATCAATATCCCATTTCAAATCCACATTTGCATCAACAAGAAATTTATAAAGGGGATTTACAATTTGATATTCCTTTTTTTGTGGTAAATAAAAAGATGTATCCTCTTTTTTTATTTTAATTCCCAAATAAATATAAACGGTTGTATCAGGAAAATAATTTTTTGGAATTTTAAAAAAGTTATTTTTAATAAAAATTGAATCACTTACAATTGGAGTTAAAATTGAATCCTTTACTATAAGTTTTTTATTATCAGAAAAAAGGATAAGATGAATTTTTTTAACAAAGACATACTCCTTTTCAAGTTTTATATTTTTCATTCCATATTCTCCATTTCCAATAAAAACTATTATGTTTTCTTTGCCTTCATAATTTAAATAAAAATTTGAAGTATCCCATTTTACAAAAATTCCTAAATTCTCAAACCTTTCTATTTCTTCATTCTCCTTTAAAAAATAAATTTCTTTTTGGAATTGTAAAAATAAAAATATTATCCAAAACATATTTTAATTATAAATTCTTTAAAAATAAAAAATCAATTATTTTATCTCCCTTAAATATCTTGCTGCTTCTTCTGGTAAAATTGGATTTATGTAAAGTCCTGAACCCCACTCAAATCCTGCTATATATGTTATTCTTGGTATTATTTCAATATGCCAATGATAGTCATAGGGCAATGTTTCCCAATATCCGGGTCTTCCTGGTCTTGGTCTTGGAATAGGGGCAGTATGAAGGACAAAATTATAAGGTGGGTCATTTAATAAAATTTTTATCCTTTCAAGTGTATCCTTTAAAACAAAAGAAAGTTCGTTAAGTTCTTCTTCATCACATTCTGAAAAATCATGACTATGCTTTAAAGGGAAAATCCATGTTTCAAATGGGAATGAAGATGCAAATGGAGACCATACAACAAATTTATCATTTTTAAAAATAATTCTTTCAGAAAAAGAAATTTCCTGCTCTAAAAGGTCACAAAATATACATCTTTCCTTTTCACTATAATGTTCTCTTGCTGCTTCAAGTTCTGCAACAACTGCAAGGGGAATTATTGGAGTTGCAATAAGTTGTGAATGAGAATGGTATAAAGATGCTCCTGCTTCAGCACCATAATTTTTAAATATCAAAATATACCTAAACCTCATATCCTTAGTTAAATCAATATACCTTGCCTTATACGAAATTAAAACTTTTTTAATATCATTAATTTCCATATCTTGGAGTTGTAAAAAATGGTCAGGAGTTTCAATTATTACTTCATGAGCACCTATTCCAGAAACACTATCAAATATTCCAACTCCCTTTCTTATAAGATGACCTTCAATTCTTAAAGCAGGAAATTTATTGGGAACAACCCTTACTTTCCATCCGGGTTTATTTTTCTCTGATTTGCCCTCCCTTATTGAAAAAACTTCTGGTGGTGTTTTATCTTCATTACCTTCACAGAAAGGACAATTATCCTTTGGGGGTGGTTCTTTTTTTTCTTTTATAAAATCCTTTGGTCTTATTCCCCTTTCAGGAGATATTATTGTCCATCTCCATCTTATAGGATCATACCTTAACTCAGGCATAAGTCCTCCTTTTATGCAAAATCATGCCATTCTGGTTCTTCTTTTTCAAGTAAATAAAAACCATTTTCAGGATACCTTTCAGAAATTTTATTTTCAAGGCATAAAAATACATAAATTTTTTCTCCTGGAAAATTCAATTTTGTCTCAACAATTTTTGAAATTTTTATTTCTCCATCAACCTCTCCTTTTTTTATCAATTCCTTCTTTGAAATGCTTATAAAAATTTCTCTTTTTTCACTTTCCATTCCAATTATTATTTTAAATCCCTCATTTAAAATTTCTTCCATATTTTTTATTCCATCAATCCTTATACATAAATTCCCTTCTTCATCCCATCCATAATAAAGGTATTTTAAAACTGATTTTTTATTAATTGAAAGAGGAATTATTCCTCCATTTGCCCATTCATAAAAATTAGTTATTTTACCATCTATAACAGGATATAAATATCCTGTTGGTTTTTTAATATAAATTCTATATGCTTTTCCCTTTATTGGTTTTTCAAGAAAAAGTGGATAAGGAATATTTAAATTTCTATAAACATTTTTTAAATGTTCTCTAAATAAAAAATCAAATTCAGGAGCATAAAAGGTTGGATTATCATGTCCAAACCACCAAAAGAAATCACTTCCTTCTGAAAAAAACATTGATAGAAATGATTTTTCATTTTCAAATATTTTTTCCTTTAAATCTTCTCTTACTTTTTTCAAAAATTCCCATCCTTCATTCTTTTCCTCATCACCCATCCATGTTAAAAAATCACCCCTTATCCAAGAACCAGGATGAATTTTTTTTAATTCCCTTTTATCTTTAAAATTTAAACCCTCTTCAAAAAAGGAAAAATTTATAAAATCTTTTTTTGAAAGAATTTCATAAAATTTTTTTAAAAATAAAATTCCTCCCTTTTTATAATAAGGCCATGGATTTTCACCATCAAGTATTATAGAAATCCATAAATTTTCATCAATATCTTTTATTTTCTTTAAATAATTTAAAAAATCGTTTATTGCTTCATCCTCATTATAATTTTTATAAACAAAGCCAATTCTATCAGAAATTTCCCTGTCTCTAAAAAATACTACTATTTCACCATCTTTCCCTTTAAAAACATAAGGTTTATAAAGGTCTCTTTTAACAAAATCCTTTATCCTTAATTCTTCCCCTATGCTCTTTGAAAGGACATTTTCACATGAAAATGTATATAAAATTTTCTTTTTAATTAAAAGATTTAATGTATTTTCACATATTGAACCTTCTGAAGGCCATATCCCTTTAATTTCTAAATTAAATTCTTTTTTAAAAAAGGAAATTGCCATATCAATTTGTTTTTCTGCATCCTCTAAATTTGAAAATTTAATTTTTTTATCCTTTAAATGTGGGGTTGATTTTTCAAAGGAATCTGAATCAATTAGAAGTGGTAAAATTGGATGAGAAAAAGGACTTGTTGTTATTTCAATCTTTTTTAAATAAATTAATTTTTTATAAATTTTTTCAACTTCCTTTATAGTTTCTAAGGCAATTTTTAAAAGAATTTCCTTATCCTCTTCACTAAAATTTTTCCTTTTATTTGAAAATTCCCTTAAAATTTCATTTTCCTCTTTAATAATTTCAGAAAAAGAAGAAAAAAGAAAATAAAAGGATATATCCCTTAGCTCATCATTTGAAAAATATTTAACTTTTTCTTCAAGCCCAAGGACACTCCCCCTTTTCATAAATAAATATTTAAATCTTTCATAAGGAAAAATTTGATTTTCATAATTTAAAGAGAAAAAATTTCTTAAAATAAATATTTTTTCATCCTCTTCCATATCCTCAGGTCTTTTCTTATAAATTTCAATCCATTTATCAAAAAATTTTCCTTCAATATATTTTTTAATTTGAAACCAGAGTATTGGTGTTATGTTAAAACTTACTTTAACATTAGGAGGGGAGTCAAGTAAAATTCTTCCCATATCATAATATTCTCTTATTGAATGTAAAAATGTCCATGGAAAAAAGAAATATTCTCTATCAGGTTCTAAAATTAAATAAGAAGGTTGGTGAAAATGCCAGAGAATTGAAAGATTTATTTTTTTCATAAAAATTAATTATAATTTATCTTTTTGAAAAAAATCAACTCCTTACTTTAAAATTTTAATATGAAAGTGGCTTATCTTTCAGCAGAAGTTTATCCCTTTTCAAAGGTTGGGGGGCTTGCAGATGTTGCCGGTTCTCTCCCTTTTTTATTAAAAAAGAATGGGATTGAAATAATAGTTTTAACTCCCTTTTATTCAAAATTTACTTCCATAGAGAAATTTAAAATTTCAGATGAAATAAATTATAAAGTTTCCTTTGATAATAAAATATATGATTTAAAATGCTATAAAATAAATTATAAAAATCTTGATGTTTTTTTAATAAAGGAAGAAAATTTTTTTGGTAAAGATTATATATATGTCTCAAAAAATTCTATTGATGATCAGTATAAAAGATTCGCCTTTTTTTCCTATTCATCTATTTTATTTTTAAAAAATATAAATTTTAAACCTGATATAATTCATCTGAATGATTGGCATACTTCATTTTTATCAATTTATTTAAAAGAAAATTTTAAAGATGACGATTTTTTCAAAAAAACAAAGATACTTTTAACAATTCACAATTTATCCTATCAGGGAATATATGAAGAAGGTGTTTTAAAGGAGATAAATTTAAATGAGAATTTAAAGGATAAACTTTATTTTTATGGAAAAATAAATTTTTTAAAGGGTGGAATCATTTTTTCTGATTTTATAAACACTGTTAGTCCTTCTTATGCAAAGGAAATATTGACAAAGGAATTTGGATGTGGTCTTGAAGAAATTTTAAATAAGAAAAAAGATAGAGTATATGGAATTTTGAATGGAATTGATTATGATGAATGGTCACCTAAGAATGATAAAGATATTTTTAAAAATTATGATAAGGAAAATGTTGAAGTAAAATGGGAGAATAAAAAATTTTTGGAAAGAGAAATTTTTGGAAATGAAAGTAATAATATGTTGATTGGTATGATTGCAAGATTAACATATCAAAAGGGGATTGATTTACTCTTAGAAAGTTTTGATGAATTTTTTAAAAGGGATTTAAGATTTATTTTGCTTGCAGAGGGTGAAGAAAAATATGTAAAGCCCTTAAAGGATTATGAAAAAAAATATAAGGATAAATTTAGGTTTTTTAATGAATTTAATTTAAAACTTTCAAGAAAAATATATGGGGCTTGTGATTTATTTTTAATACCTTCCCGTTTTGAACCATGTGGACTTACTCAAATGATAGCAGCAAGATATGGAACACCTTCTCTTGGTTTTAAAGTGGGAGGAATTAAAGATACTATTGTTGATTATGATGAAGGTGGATATGGATTTTTATTTGATAAATATGATAAAGAAAGTTTTATTAAAAAATTGGATAGGGCAATAAGTGTTTATAAAAATAAAGGGGAATGGAAAAAGATAATTAAAAAATGTATGGAAATTGATTTTTCATGGGAAAAAAGAAGTTTGGAATATATAAAACTTTATAAAAAGATTTATGAAGAACTTTAGAAATTTAAAAATTTTGGCATTTGTTCTTGCAGGGGGAAGAGGGGAAAGACTTTATCCATTAACAAAGTATAGGACAAAACCTGCTGTTCCCTTTGGTGGAAAATATAGAATAATAGATTTTGTTTTATCAAATTTAACAAATTCTGAAATTTTATCAATTTATATTTTAACTCAATATAAAGCACAAAGCTTAACTGAACACATTGAACAGGGATGGCAACTTGGTTCTGCATTAAGGGGAAGAAACTTTTTTATAACAATTGCACCTGCTCAAATGTGGACAGGTGAGCACTGGTATCTTGGAACAGCAGATGCTGTTTATCAAAATTTGCATCTTTTATCAAATTTTGACCCTGATATTGTGCTTGTTTTTGCAGCAGACCATGTTTATAAAATGGATGTATCACAGATGCTTTTATTCCATTTGGAAAAGGATGCTGATTTAACAATTTCTGGAACACCTTTTGAAATTGAAAAGATTTCCCAGTATGGAATTATATGTTGTGATGAAAATGGGAAAATATGTGGATTTTGGGAAAAACCAAAATTTTTGCCAGAAGAGGCAAAAGATAAAAAATTGCTTGCATCAATGGGAAATTACATTTTTAAAAGAGAATTCCTTGAAGAAGTTCTTATTGAAGATGCAAAAAACAAAGATAGCACCCATGACTTTGGAAAGGATATTTTACCAAAAATTTATAAAAATTCAAATTGCTTTGTATATGATTTTTCAAAAAATAAAATAAAAAATGAACCTTTTCCTTATTGGAGGGATGTTGGAACAATAAGGGAATATTATGAAGCACATCTTGATATTTTAGAAGGGAAATTAAATCTTCATAATCCTGATTGGCCAATAAGGACTGTAAGTTATAGAGACCCACCCCTTTATGTAGCAAAAGGAGCAAGTATTGAAAATTCTTTAATTGCAGAAGGGACAAAAATTTTTAAAGGTGCAAAGGTTATAAATTCAATAATAAGTAGAAATTGTATAATAGAGGAAAATTCAATAGTTGAAAATTCAATACTTCATTATGGTGTAAGGGTTTTGGAAAATGCAATAGTTAGAAAATGTATAGTTGATAAATTTGGAATTATTGAAAAAAATGATAATGTTAGAGAAAATTTAAAGGAAAACTATTTCATTGATGGAGAAATAATAATAATACCTTC
>CAZUSI010000050.1:0-11128 GCA_964623395.1 uncultured bacterium
GCAAAAAGTAAATTATTTAAAATCAAAAATGTTAAAATTTTATATCTCATATAAAAATTATATTGGAATTTTTCATATTTTTTCAATTATAATATAATTTTAAATAAGGAGGTTAAAAATGTTTGTTATATTTTTCCTTTTAATTTCAAATATTTTTCTTAAAGAGATAAAAATTGACGAAAGGAAAAAGGCGAATTTCCTTGACCTATTTATTGAAAAACCAAAAGATATAAAATTCTATATTAATACAGATAGCCTATTAAAAAATGATGATTCTTCAAAAGTTTATCTTTATTCCTATTACAGAAATTATATTAAAATTCTTGAATTAGATTATGAAAACTTTAAAAAAAGGATTGAAGCACCAATTAAGACTGCTTTTATTTATGAAAATAGAAGGGTTGAATATTTAATAGGACAAGGACTTCTCGGAATTGGATTATATTCATGGAGTTTACCTATTTTTTTAAATCTTAAAGAAGAAACTGCATTTGGGGTTGGAGGTGTCTTTCCTTTAATTTATTTAGGAATAACTCTTCTTTCAACATCTGAGCAAAATGTTTCTTCTTCTTCTGCCTATGGTTCATTTTTTGGTGGAATTACAGGTGCTTTTCATGGCGGTTTGATTACACAAGATATAAAAGGAGTATTTCCAGGAAGCCTTTCAGAAAATTATTTGGACTTTTTCCTTTGTAAAAGTTTTGGAATTCCTCTTGGTGTTTATCAAAGAAAATTAAATCATGTTCTTTATGGATATTATCATTATTTTACTTTTAAAAGTTTTTTAGAAGAAAATTATAAAGTAGAGAAAAGAGATTATCTATATTCCTCTATCCTTTCAATTTTTGAGGGTTATGGAAGTTTGTTTATTTTTAAAAATGAAAAAAATTTAACATTTGGTGATGCTCTTTTTGAATTAAGATTAGGAATCATAGGTGCTGAATTTCTCCCTGCATTTTTATTAACTTATGATAATTTTTCAAAAGGAGAAATTTCTGGAGAATTATATACCCTTTCCTCTTTAATAGGACACTTTGGAGGATATTATCTTGGATACAAACTTTCAAAAAAATATGATTTATCTTTCTCAACTGCTATTTTTACCTATATTCTTCCAGCAATATCACATCTTTTTACACTTGGCTTAGGTGCATTAACAAAAAGTGAAGATTACTTTAAAATGTATCCCGCTATTTTTATTACAACAGAGATTTCCCTTACTTATCTTGTTTATAATACTTTTAAAAATAAATAAAAATTTTACTCAATTATTTTATAAAATTCTTTTGCATCTTTTCTTGGAGGAGGAGAAGGAATAAATTCTGGAAAACCAAGGGGCGTTATAGTTGCTATATAATGTTCATAAGGAATTCCGAGTTTTTCTTTTACCTCATTTCTATCCATATCAGCAATCCAGCATGTTCCAAGTCCAAGGCAAAAAGCAGCAAGCATAAAGTGGTACGCAGCAATACATCCATCCTGAATATACCTTTTTGATTTTTGAGGGTCAGAACATATTGCAACAGCCATAGGTGCATTTCCAATTGGTTTTGCAGGTTCTCTTATCTCTGAAAGAAATTTTATAATTTCCTTATTTTTTATTACTATAAAATAATAGGATTGGGAATTTCTTGCAGTTGGAGCCCAACGACAAATTTCAAAAAGTTCTTCTAAAAGTTCATCGGGAATCGGTTCTTTCTTAAAATTCCTTATGCTTCTTCTTTTAATTAAAACATCATAATTAAGTTTTTCCATCTTTAACTCCTTTTAATTTTTTTGCTATTTCAAACATTTTAATATATTCGTCACTATAAGGTTTCCATATAACCTTTTCTCCTTCAATATCCCATTCAAACCCCTTTTTATAAAAATCACAGGGAAATTCCTTACAATAAAAACAATATTTTATTCTTTTCTTTTTTGCACATTCCACAATCTTACATTCTTCAATAGTTTTACATCCAGAACATTTCTTTTCCTCATACTCTCCTCTATACAAAGGACAAAAAGAACAAACAATTCCACAATAACTTATAATTATTCTTTTTCTTTTCATAACAATAAAGTTTATAATATAAAATATGAGAAAATCAATAAAGGTTAAAATAGGAAATTTATTCATAGGTGGAGGGAACCCTGTTTTAATTCAATCAATGGCAGAAAAAAATCCTCAAAATAAAGAAGAGATAATAAAGGAAATTAAGGAACTTATAGATGAAGGAAGTGAAATGGTTAGAATTGCCATAAATAATGAAGAGGCAGCAAAAGCTCTCCCATTTATAATTGAAAAATTAAGGGAAGAAAATTACAATGTTCCTATAATTGGTGATTTTCATTTTAATGGCGCATACCTTTTAAAAGAATTTCCTGAAACTGCAAAAATTTTAGATAAATACAGGATTAATCCGGGAACAACAATTTTTGAAAGGGATTTTGAAGAAATTATTAAAATAGCAATAGAAAATGATAAGCCTGTAAGGATTGGAGGGAACCTTGGTTCTATTGATAAAAAATTGTTTGATGAAAAAATTAAAAAGAATAAAGATAGAAATTTAAAGGAAATAGCACTTGAAACATTAATTGAATCTGTTATAAAAAGTGCTGAAAGGGCAATAAAAATAGGGCTTCCTGAAAATAAAATTGTTTTATCAGCAAAAACATCAAATGTAAATGATTTAATATATGTTTATAAAGAAATAGCAAAAAGAACTAATTTCCCTTTACATATAGGATTAACAGAAGCAGGTGGGAACTTAAAGGGAATTGTATCTTCTTCAATTGGAATAGGTGCTCTTTTAATTGATGGAATTGGTGATACAATAAGGGTATCATTAACACAAAGAAAAGGAGAATCAAGGAAAAAAGAAGTTGAAGTTGCAAAGGAAATTTTGCAGGCAATTGGTTTAAGAACTTTTCATCCAGAGGTTATAAGTTGTCCTGGATGTGGAAGAACAAAAAGTGAAGTATTTAAAAAGATTGCTGAAAATATTAGTAATTATTTAAAAATTAAAGAGAAGGAATGGAAAGTTTATCCATATTTTAAGGAATTAAAGGTTGCGATAATGGGATGTGTTGTAAATGGTCCTGGTGAAGCAAAATTTTCAAATATTGCACTCTGTCTTCCAGGAATAGGTGAAAAAAAGGCAGTCATTTATAAAAATGGGAAACCTTTAAGAAATGTAAATATTGAAAAGGCAGAAGAAGAATTTAAAATTGAAATTGAAAATTATTTAAAAGAAAAAATCAAATAAATTCTTTTATATTTTTAATAAAAAATTCCCTCAAAAACTCTTTTTTTAAAGGAATATAAAAAATTTTTTTATCTTTATAATTATTTTTTAACTCTTCAATTTTATTTTTTATCTCATAAGTATGTTTTCCATTAAGTATAAAAGTTGAAACAAAATAAATTTCATCAAATTCATCCTTTATTTCTTCAAATTTTTCAAAAATATTAGGATAGCAAAATTCATTAAAGGCAAAATCTGTTTTAATTTTAATTTCTTTTTCAATTTCTTCTGACAATTTCTTTAAATCAAAATAATGTTTATCGTTATTTTCATTCCTTTCCCATCTTCTTAAACTTTCTTCAATTTCCTTAAATTTTTTACCTTTTCTCTTTAATAATCTCAATTTGAAATATTCCTTTAATTTATCTTTTGGAAAATCATAAGGGATATCACCATGCCCTATAAGAATTATAATTTTCTTCACAAGTTAAATTATATTGAAAAATAAAGTTTTCTATCAATAAAATATATTTCTCATGTTAATTGGAATTCTATTTACCCACAGAAAAGCACCTGTTAAAGTAAGGGAAGAAGTTTTTAAAATTTTAGAGGAAAAAATAAAAGAAGAAAAGCCATATGTAAAGGAAAAAGCTTTTATTGTTACTTGTTATAGGGTTGAAACATATCTTTTTATAGAAAAAAATAAAGAGGAAAAGGTAATAAATGAACTAATTCCAAAACATTTAATACCTTATGCAGAAATAATAACATCACCTTCTTCTTTATTTGAACATCTTGTTCTTGTATGCACAGGTGCAGATTCACCTGCAATAGGTGAGCCAGAAGTTCAGGGACAAGTAAAAAAGGGATTTATGGAAGCAAAGAGAAAGGGATGGATAGGTAAATATCTTGGAAAATTTTTTGAAAAGGCAATTTCTGTTTCAAAAAAAATAAGGGAGGAAATTGAAATTGATAAAGGTTCTCTTTCAATACCAAAAATAGTTTGTATGTATATAAAAGAAATAAAGGAAAAAATAAATGATTTGAATATTTTACTTGTTGGAACAGGTGAAATGGGAATTGCAATTTCAAGATATTTTGTAAAGGAGAAAATTCCTTTTAAAATTGCAACAAGAAATAAAGAAAGAAAAGAATTTCTTGAAAAGCATGCAAAACTTGATGTAATTTTATATAATGAAAAAACAATACCTTTTATAATAAAGGAATTTGATATAGTAATATTTGTTACAAATCCTGAAAGACCATTAATTAATTTAGAAAATTTTAAAGATAATAAAAGGACAAAAATTATAATTGACCTTGGATTCCCAGAAAATGTTTCAAAGGATATTTTAAAAGTTAAAGACATAATATATCATGGAATAGATGAATTTAAAAAAATAATTGAAGAAAGAATAAAAGAAAAAGAGGCAATGGCAGATTATGTTAAATTGAGGGCAAAAAGAGAAGGGAAAGAATTTGAAAAATGGATTTTAAAAGAGGAAAAGGTTTTAGAAGTTATTAAATTTGTTGATAATAAGATTGAAGAAATAATAAAGAAAAATGGTAATGATTATAATAAGATTAAAAAATTTTTAATTTATCCAATTCTAAAATCAATAAGGAGTTCAAAACCTGTTGAAGAATTTATTGATAAATGGCTAAAAAAATAAGAGTAGGTGCTCGCTCTTCAAAATTAAGTATTGTTCAAACTGAAAAGGTTATTAAAATTTTAAAAGAAAAGGGATTTGATACAGAATTTGTTCCAATTAAAACAAAAGGTGATATTGATAAAAGGACGCCAATTTATAAAATAAAGGAAAAAGGAGTATTTGTTAAGGCACTTGAAGAAGCACTTTTGAAAAAAGAAATTGACATTGCTGTTCATAGTGCAAAGGATGTTCCAACTGAAATTCCTCAGGAATTTATCATTGCAGCGTATATTGAAAGGGAAGAAGTAAATGATGTTTTGATATGTAATTACGATTCAATTGAAAAATTACCAAAAAATGCAAAAATAGGAACTGGAAGTAAAAGAAGAGAATTTTTTTTAAAGATAATAAGACCAGATCTTTTATTTTTACCTTTAAGGGGAAATATTGAAACAAGAATAAAAAAATGGGAAAATGGGGAATTTGATGCAATTTTAATGGCAAAATGTGCAATAAAAAGATTAAATTTAAATTTACCATATATTGAATTAAACATTGATGACTTTCCTCCTCCACCTGGTCAAGGAGCAATATGTGTTGAAACATTAAAGAATTCAGAATTTTATGAAATTTTAAGGGAAATAAATGATGAAAAAGTTGAGATTGAAGTAAGTATTGAAAGGGAAATACTTAAAAGAATTGGTAGTGGATGTTTGGTTCCATTTGGATGTTATGCAGAAAAAAATGAAGAGGAAATAATTTTAAGATTTATGTATATCAAAGATAATGAAGTTAGAAAAGGACTTTTAAGGGATAAGGATAAGGAAAGATTAATTGAAAGGGTTTATGAAATCCTCAAAGGATAATTTTATTTTTTATGTTAAAACAAATAGTTTTGTTTTATTCCCTCCTTTATGGGAATTCATTTCAAAATTTGATGAGATATATTTTGATGAAAAGACGCCTCTTGGAATTTTATGGGCGGGAAAAAATTCTAAATGGATAAAATTTGAAAATTTTGAATCTAAAGAAAATGATAAAAGCAAAATTTTTATTTTTGGAGAAAAGAAAAATGTAAAAGATTTGAAAAAATTTTTTGAAAAAAATAAAATAAATTTTGGGGAATTTTCATGTGAATGGAAAATAAAAAATGGGATATTAAGGGATAGAATTTTTTGCGTTTTAAGACCATTGCCTGATTCCCTTTTATTTTCCTATGAAATTGAAAAACTTGGAGGAAGAGCAATTCCACTACCTATTTTAAAAATGAAAATAATAAATTCCTCAAAAATTAAAAATTTAAAGGAAAAATTTAATTATTTAATATTTACAAGCAAAAGGGGGGTAATTGCATTAAAGGAAATTTTTTCTTTAAAAGAAATTTGTGAATTTTTAAAGGATAAAAAAATAATATCAATTGGGCCTGAAACAAAAAAAGAAATTGAAAACTTGGGATTTGAGACAATAATTCCCAAAGAATATACACAGGAAGGAATTTTAAAAATTTTTGAAAATTTTAAAAGAGGAAAAGTTTTAATTTTAAGAACAGAAGGTAGGGAATTTTTAATAGAAAAATTAAAAGAAATGAAATTTTATGTAAAGGAAATAAAAATTTATAATATGATAGAAGAAGATGATGAAAAAATAAATATTTTTTTGCCCCTTTTAAAAAATGTAACTGATTTTATATTCACGAGTTCAAAAATTTTTGAAAATTTTTTAAAAAGGGGACTTTATAAATTTTTAAAAGATAAAAGAATAATAGCAATTGGAAAAATAACAGCAGAATATATTAAAAATAAAGGATATAAAGTTGATTTAATTCCTGAAAAATTTACCCAAGAAGGTATTTTAGAAATTTTAAAGGGAGGGAAAAATGAGTGAATTTCCCTATTTAAGATTAAGAAGGAAAAGATTAAAAGAAAATTTAAGAAATATTTTTAAGGAAACAAGAATTTCTAAGGATGATCTTGTATATCCTCTTTTTGTTATTCCTGGAAAAAATAAAAAAGAGGAAATAAATTCAATGCCAGGACAATATAGGTATTCAATTGATTTACTTTGTGAAGAAGTTCAAAAAATTAAAGAAGAGGGAATAAAGGCAATAATTTTATTTGGAATTCCTGAAAAAAAGGATGAGTATGGAAGTGAAAGTTTTGATGAAGAAGGAATAATTCAAAGAGCAGTTAGGGAAATAAGAAAATATGAAAAGGATATTATAATAATAACAGATCTCTGCATGTGTGAATATACTTCTCACGGTCATTGTGGAATTATAAAAGATGAAGATGTTGATAACGATTTAACACTTGAATATCTTGGAAAAATTGCTGTTTCACAAGCAAGAGCAGGTGCAGATATTGTTGCACCTTCTGGAATGATGGATGGGCAAGTTAAAGCAATAAGAAAGGCACTTGATGAAAACGGATTTAAAAATACATTAATTTTATCCTATTCAGTTAAATATGCATCTTCCTTTTATGGTCCTTTTAGAGAAGCAGCAGAATCTGCTCCAAAATTTGGAAATAGAAAAACTTACCAGATGGATTATTCAAATATAAGGGAAGCGCTTCTTGAAGCAGAGTTAGATTTTGAAGAAGGTGCAGATATTTTAATGGTAAAACCAGCACTTTCTTATCTTGATATAATTTATAGGATTAAGGAAAAATTTAATTTGCCTGTTGCTGCCTATAATGTTTCAGGTGAATATTCAATGGTAAAGGCAGCAAGTTTAAAGGGATGGATAAATGAAAAAGATATTGTTCTTGAAATTTTAACATCCATAAAAAGGGCTGGTGCTGATTTAATAATAACATATCATGCAAGAGATGTGATAAAATGGCTGGAATGAAAAATTTTATATATGAAAAACCAATAAATGTTTATTATGAAATAACAATTGCATGCGATTTAAATTGTAAGCATTGTAGAGCAGAGGCAATTTCTGAAAGAAGCAAAGAAGAATTAAATATAGAAGAGATAAAGGAAATGATGAGAGATATAAAAGAAATGGGTTCAAATTTAATAATTTCAGGAGGAGATCCTTTAAAAAGGGAAGACCTTTTTGAAATTCTTGATTATGCAAAAGAAATAAAATTGCCTGTTGCTGTTACTCCAACAACTTCACCACTTGCAACATTTGATAAAATAAAAAAGATGAAAGAAAAAGGAATATTTTCACTTGGTGTAAGTATTGATGGTGATAAGGAAAGTCATGATAATTTTAGAGGAGTAAATGGAACTTTCGAAAATTCAATAAATGTTTTGAATTATGCAAAAGAATTAAATATTCCTGTTCAAGTGAATACTACTTTTACAAAAGGAAGGGTAGAAGATATAAAAAAAGTTTATGATATTTTATATAAAAATTTTTCACCACCTGTAAGAAGATGGAGCATATTTTTCTTAGTCCCTACTGGAAGGGGTTCAAACCTTTCTCTTCCTTCCCTTGAAGAAATTTTAAAAATCTTTGAATTCCTTTATGAAAAATCAAAATTATCTCCTTTTCATATTGGAACAACAGAAGCACCTTTTTATAGGGTATTTTATATTTTAAAGGAAAAGAAAAATTTTGATGATATATTAAATTTAAAGATGGGATTTGGAGTAAGAGATGGAAATGGTGTTGTTTTTGTTTCCCATAAAGGAGATATATATCCATCAGGATTTTTACCTTTAAAAGTTGGGAATGTTAAAAAAGAAAAATTGTCAGAAGTTTATAAAAATAGTGAAATAATGAGAAAATTAAGAAATACAAATCTTTTAAAGGGAAAATGCTCAAAATGTATTTATAAAAACATATGTGGTGGATCAAGGGCAAGGGCTTATGCTTTAAAAGGGGATTATCTTGAAGAAGACCCAATATGCATTTTCTGAAGAAATAAAAAAAGTTTTAATAAATATTTTAAATAATGAAAAGATAATGGTTCTTGCAACTTCTTTTAATGATAAGCCATGGGCAACACCTCTCATCTATGCATGGGATGGAAAAAATAAATTTTATTTTTTATCAAGAAATACAACAAGACATGCTGAAAATATATCTAAAAATCCAAATGCATCAGCCTCAATATTTTTAAGGGAATTAAAACCTTTAAGAGGGATACAAATGGAAGGTAAAATAAAAATTTTAAAGGGAAAGGGAAATTTAAAGGGTTTAAAAATTTATATGAAAAAATTTCCAAGAGTAAAGGAAAGATTACCATTTTTAAAAGAATTAATAGAAAAAAGAAAGGAATTTAACTTTTTTGAATTTGAAGTTGAAAAAATTTATCTTTTATCAGAAGAACATTTTGGATGGGGAAAAAGGGAAGATGTAACAAATTTATTAAAAAATGAATTTTGATTTAATTTTTATTTACATCCACATCCTTTCTGCCCTTTATTGGGTTGGTGGTGATATGCTATTTTTTTCCTTTGGATATTCAATAAGAAAAATTTATAAGGATAAAAGTTTAATTCCTGGATTTAGGGCACTTGGGAAAACATTTAGATTTGGAAGCTGGATTAGTGTAATTTTACTTATTTTAACAGGAACATATTTGCTTATAAAAAGATGGGGAGGAATAAATAGTATAATGCTTTTAAAATTGACATTTTTTTTAATTTTATTAATTTTAAAAATTTTACATGATTTTTTACTGGCACCAAGAGCAAGTAAAGAAGAAAAGCCCTCTTTTTACTACAAATCAACAATGTTAGTTGCAAGATTAAACCTTTTAATTATGTTAACTATAATTTATCTTTCAATCTTATTTGTAAGATGAAACATTCATTTATAAAAGCATGTTTAAGGCAAAAACCTGAAAGGGTTCCAGTATGGTTTTTAAGGCAGGCAGGAAGATATTTAAAAGAATATAGAGAATTGAGGGAAAAATATTCAATGAAGGAAATTATAAAAAATCCTTCACTTTCAGTAAAGGTTACACTTATGCCCTTTAAATATTTTGATTTGGATGCAGCAATAATTTTTTCAGACTTACTTGTTATTCTATGGGGATTTGATATAGATTTTGAATTTGAAGAAGGAATAGTTTTAAAAATTAAAGAACCCTTTGAATATTTAAAAAATTTTTCAATTTTAAAATTTAAGTTTATGGAAGAAGAAATAAAAATTTTAAAAAGAGAATTAAATGTTCCATTAATTGGTTTTGCACCTTCTCCTTTCACACTTTTGTCTTATCTTATTGAGGGAAAATACGAAAGGGATTTTCCAAAAACAAGAATGTTTATTTATAAAGAACCTTTAAAATGGCATTTAATTATGGAAAAATTAAGCTCTTCAATAATAGAATTTTTGAAATTCCAATCTGAAAATGGATGTGATGCAGTTATGCTTTTTGATTCATGGGTAGGCTCAATTTCCAATGAAATTTATAGGGAAAAGGTTTTCCCTTATGTGGAAAAAATTTTTAAAGCACTTGAAGGAAAAATAAGAATTTATTTTTCAATTTCATCAACCCATTTAGTTGAAACAATAAATAAATATTCATGTGAAGTTATTGGGATTGACTGGCGTATTCCTCTTGATTTTGCAATAGATTATTTAGGTAAAAAACATTCAATACAAGGGAATTTAGATCCAGCGATTTTATTCTGTGATATTGATTTAATAAAAAAAGAACTTGATAAAATAGAAAAAATAAGAAAAAATTTTTATGGATATATATTCAATTTGGGACACGGAGTTTTACCAGAAACAGATGTTGAAATATTAAAGGAAATAATAAAGGAGGTTCATAGATGGAAAATTTAAAAATGTTCTTAATAAAAAGTTTTTTAAATTTACTTTATAATGCTTAAAATGGTAAAATATAACATTTTAAAAAATGAAAAAAATTAAGGAAATCAAAAAAAAGTTAATTGAATTAAAGCCATTTTTAAAAGAAAAGTATAAAATAAAAGAAATAGGTATTTTTGGGTCGTATATTAAAGGAAAACAAAAGAAAGAAAGCGACCTTGATATTTTAATAGATTTTGAAGATGATGTAGAAATTGGACTCATAGAATTTATTCGTCTTGAAAATTATTTAAGCGATAAACTTGGTATCAAAGTTGACCTTGTGATGAAAAAGACATTAAAACCTTATATAGGGAAGATAATTTTGGAAGAAGTTGTTTATTTATGAAAAATAAAAGAGAAATAAGAGATTATTTGAACGATATTTTGGAAAATATAAATAAAATTATTAAATTTGTTTCTGATATCTCTTATGAGGATTTTGTTAAAAACGATGAAAAGGTATA
>CAZUSI010000051.1:0-5465 GCA_964623395.1 uncultured bacterium
TTAAACCCTCCCTTTAAAAATTTTATAAACATAAATTGTATAAGCTATAACAAAAGGCATACCTATAATTGCTATTAAAAGCATAACTTTTAATGTTAAAGGACTCGAAGAAGCATTGTAAATCGTTAAACTAAATAATGGATTATTAATTGCTTTTACAAGATAGGGAAATTGAACACTCCCTACTATTCCCCATAAGCTTATGAAGATTAAAGATGAAAGTAAGAAAAGATGAGAATCTTTCTTTTTATTTAAAGAGATACCATAAATTATCCATAAGATAAAAATAAGAATAGAAAAAATCCATGCAGGAATTTTACTTAAATTTTCTGGAACCCATATAATCGTTGCAATTAAAGAAAGAATAAAAACAAATATAAAAATTAACCATAAGTTCTTTGAAATTTTATATGCCCTTTCATAAATTTCCTTTTCTGTTTTTAAAATCAAATAACTTGCTCCATGAAGAAGTATAATTGAAAATCCAAGAATTCCTATTATAATTGGATAAGGTCTTAAAAGTGTAAAAAAGTTTCCAATAAAATCAAATCTTTCATTTAAAGGAATTCCAATTATACAATTTCCAATTGCTACACCAAATAAAAGGGAAGGTAAAAAACTTCCAAAAGTAAAAGCCCATGCCCAAAATTTCTTCCTTTTTTCATCATTATTCCAAAATTCAATTGATACTGCTCTAAATATTAGGGAAAATAAAACAAACATAAAGGCAAGATAAAAGCCACTGAAAATAGTTGCATAAGCATGAGGAAATGCAGCAAAAAGCGCTCCTCCACCTGTTAAAAGCCAAACCTCGTTTCCATCCCAGAAAGGACCAATTATCCTAAAAATCTTCATTTTTTCCTTATCATTTTTAGCAATTAAAGGAAAAATAGAACCTATTCCAAGGTCAAAACCATCAAGAATTGAATATCCAATTAATAAAACTCCTATAAGCAAAAACCATATAATTTTTAGAAAATTAAATTCTCCCATTTTTCCCCCTTTAATAACCTTCTTTTATCTCTTCAATACCGATTTTAACAAATTTTTTCATAAGATAAATAAAAATTGTAAGAAGGAAAAGATAAATGATTGAAAACATTATTAAAGAAAAAAGAATTTGACCCCCAGGAACTGATGGTGAAATAGCATCTTTTGTTTTTAAAACTTTATAAACAGCCCATGGCTGCCTTCCAACTTCTGCTCCTATCCATCCAAATTCATTTGCAATATAAGGTAAAGGAATTGAATAAAGGAGAATTTTAAGATACCATTTTTCATTATAAATATTTTTCTTTAAGAATAAGTAAATTCCTATAATTGAAATTAAAATGAAATAAAAACCAAGAAATATCATTATATGGTATGAATAAAAGGGTAAAATAACAGGAGGTCTTTCATCTTTTTTAAATTCTAAAAGTCCTTTAACTTCATATTCTGGATTAAAATCAATTAAAAAGCTTAAAAGACCTGGAATTCCAATATAAAAAACATTTTTTTCATTCTTTTCATCTGGAATTGCAAAAATTGAAAAGGGAGCAAATCTTTTTGTTTCCCATAATGCTTCATAAGCAGCCATTTTTTCAGGTTGTGTATTTGCTACTTGAACAGAATGAATATGACCTGTGAAAAGTTGTGTTATTGAAGTTATTATAAATATAAGGAGAGAAATTCTCAATAGAACTTTTGAATATTCTAATAACCTATTTTTCAAAATATAATAACTTGAAATTCCTGCTAAAAGTAAAGAACCTGTTATCCATCCTGCAATTATAGTATGAATGTATCTTATAATTGTAGATTTATTTATAGCCGCTTCAAGGAAATTTGTAAGGAGAGCCCTTCCAGCTTCTATTTTAAATCCCATCGGGGTTTGCATCCAGGAATTTGCAATTATAATCCATAAACCTGAAAGATGGGAGCCAAAAAAAACAAGAAAAGTAGATAAGAGGAAAAACTTCTTTGAAACCCTATTTCTTCCAAAAACAAGAACTCCAAGAAATACTGATTCTAAAAAGAAGGCAAAAATACCTTCTGCTGCAAGAGGTGCTCCAAATATATCACCTACCATCCTTGAGTAATTTGCCCAGTTATTACCAAAGGAAAATTCAAGAACAATTCCTGATGCAACACCAAGAACAAAAACAAGTGCAAGAATTTTTATTAAAAAATTTGAAATTTTAAAATATAATTCTTCTCCTTTTTTAAAATATAGGATTTCAAAAATAAGAATTATAAGGATTAAACCAAAAGTGGTTGAAGGGAATATAAAATGAAAACTTGCTGCAAGACCAAACTGAATCCTTGATAAAAGAACAGGATTCATTTAAAGCCTCCTTATTTTACAAAATAATAACACCTTTTTGGCACATATATTTTACCTTCTTTTTTTAATTTTGATAGAATCTTTGATACCTCCTTCTCTTCAAGATTTAACTTCTTTGCAATTTCCCCAGGTCTCATTGGCTTACCTTCCTTTCTTAGGAGTTCAATTATCATATTTTCCTTTTCCATTTTAACCTCCTTTTTAAATTGAAATCATTTTTATATAATAATTATAACAAACTAAAAAATAAAAAGTCAAATATTCCAACAATTTTTTTCAAATTGGGCATAAAATTTATCTAATTAAAATTATCTTTTTCTTTATCTCCTTATTTTTATTTTTTACACTAACATAATATATTCCATTTTTATCTGGATTATAAATTAATTTTTCTCCATTTCCTCTTTTTAAAATTCTTCCAGAAATATCAAAAATTTTAAATTCAAAAGATTTTCCAAAAGAAAATTGGATCTCATCTTTCTGCATACTTTGAATATTCATGTTATTAAAAACAAATTTTTTCTCAGAAACATTTGTTAAAGGTGAATATCTAAACACCCCCATTCTTGTTCCACCTGCATAACCCCAGTTTTTTGATACCATATCAAGGGAAAGTGGAGCAGTCCCCCATGGTTGATTTACATCTATCAAGGTATCAATAAACCATGTATTTCCACCATCTTCTGTTTTTAAAAATATTCCAAAATGCATTCCCTGCGAATTATACTTATTTCCTCCACCAGCCGCAAATCCCACCAAATTATCAACAAATTCAACACCGAATAATCCATAATAACCTAAAGGGTTTGAAGGACCATATGTTTCTATCCATGAATTTCCTCCATCATATGTTTTTAAAATAAGTCCATAAGATGTTGCATTTTTATAACCAACAGCAATACCCTTTTGATCATCTATAAAATGAACATCCCAAAGCTCAAATGGAGCACTATCTATAACTGTTGTCCAACTTGTTCCACCATTTGTTGTTTTTAAAATAACTCCATTTATTCCTTCATAAGTTATAGTATCATAATCACCACCAACACACCATCCTTTTAAAGAATTTATAAAATAAATTGCTTTTAAAGGATATAAGGTATCAGTTGTTTGAATTGACCATGAGCTTCCACCATTTGTTGTTCTTAAAATATCACCTTTTGCACCACATGCCCAACCCAAAGAAGTATTTGAAGGTAAAAAGAAAATATCTTCCCATAATTTTCCAACTTCATAAAGTGTTCCCCCATATACTGTTTGCCATGTGTTTCCACCATCAGTTGTCTTCAATATCTTCGCAGTTGGCAATATTGACCATATAAGACCCTCTGCTGTTATAAATCCTGTATTTTGATTTAAAAAATATGAACCAAAGGGTAAAAATACATCTTCAATTGTCCAAGGCTGTAATTCCTGCCAATTTATTCCACCATTTGTGGTCTTAAAAATTATTCCACCAACATTATCTCTTACACCAAAAAGATAGGCAGTCATTGAATCAGGAGCAGAAGTTGAAAGGAATCCATTGTCTGTTATTTCGTAATGAAGACATTGCCATTTTGAAATTGAAAATAAAATAGTTAAAATTATCTTCTCCATGTTTTATTCCAAAATTATTATTTTTTTCAAATATGTCTTTCCTCTATTTTTAATTTTCAAAAAGTAAGCACCTTTTGAAATTTTCTTGTTTGAAACAATTTCCCTTCCTTGAAAATCAAAAATCTTTACATCCTTTCCCTTTATAATTTCAGAAAGTTTTTTAGAATTTAAAACTGTTAAAACTATTTCTTTCTTCTCTAAATTGGGATTTTCAGCAACATATGCTCCTTGAACAAAAAAGGAGTCAATAGGTGTTTGAACTACATATTGTCCATCATTGAATTTGAAATAGAATTTATGCCAACCAGGTGAAAAAGGACCCAAACCATTTTTTATAAAAACTGATGTATCAGCATAATAGTGGTCAGGTGTTCCTACGGTATAAATAAGTGTATCATCTATATAAAGTTTTCTTAAAGGAGGTAAGTTGTTTTCATTATCAAAATATTTAACTTTAAAATCAAAAAGGGTTAATGTATCTCCAACTGGAGGAATTACCTGGCTTTCTTGCAAAACTGGAGGTGTATTTTGTCCTGGTATTACCATATGTGTTTTTAAATACCATCTTGTTGGTTGTGTAGCATCTGCAAAATATGCTCCGTCTAAATCTGCCCATGCAGTAGCAGCAGCAACTGCAAGAACTCCATAAAAGGGACCAAAATTAGGGTCATTTAATAAAATTGATAAATCAAAACCAATATGTAATTTTCCACCTGAAGTTTGTTGTTGAATTGGGCCAATATAGTGTATTTGAGTACCACCATTTGTTATAATTTTATAAACTCCTGGATCTGTAATATAAACCGGTGCATCTGCACGAACAGCAACATAAAAAGTATCTTCCATTATATGATATGGATTTATAATTCCAAAACCATAAGCATACCATTCAAGAGGAATCCATCCTCCTTCATCCCATGGCCATGTTCCTGTTGCATTTGATAAAACACCAAAAATTTTATTGTCAGAATAGGAAACATGAAAATCTGTTAATTCAAGAAAGTTTCCTGGTGCACCCGGTTGGACATCATTTCCTGGTTCAATGCATGCCTTTGCACAAAGATTTAAAGGAACAGGAAAAGTATTACCTGCATTTTTTGGACTTTCAGTTGAAAAATTCTTTCCTGAATCATCAACTGCTCTAAAATACCAGAAAGTATTTCCAGTACCTGGATAAATTATAAAATTTTCATAAGTATTTTCATAAAACTCGTATCCAAGTAAAGAAAGATTAAGGGAATCCCAAGATGCTTGATTATTTGTAGAATAGAATATCCTTGAATAAATAACAGAATCTATTCCAACTGGATTACCAAGTGTATCTCTTAAAGTATCAGGTATTGCATCAATATTTACCCATATTGTATCATTCAAAACAGCAGCAGAGAATGCAGGATAGAAAAGGAAAGGGGCAGTTAGGGAAAATTGCTCAAACTGTGCTGGAAGAGCTTTATAAAGAATCCCTATCATTACTATTACCCATACCTTCCTCATTTTTACCCCCTTACTAAATTTTACACAAAAATTATAAAGTTTTTTT
>CAZUSI010000051.1:5565-10958 GCA_964623395.1 uncultured bacterium
TTTTAAAAAGGAGGTTTTATGCTTACAGATATTGAAATCGCACAAAGAGCAAAACTTTTAAATATAAAAGAAATTGCTGAAAAAATTGGTATAAACGAAGAGGAACTTATATTTTATGGAAAGTATAAAGCAAAGATTTCCTTAAGTATATTTGAAAAACTTAAAAACAAAAGTAATGGAAAAATGGTTCTTGTTACTGCAATGACGCCAACTCCTTATGGAGAAGGAAAAACAACAATAAGTATAGGACTTTCACAGGCATTATGGAAACTAAATAAAAAATCTGTTGTTGCTTTAAGAGAACCTTCCTTAGGACCTGTCTTTGGAATTAAAGGAGGTGCAACAGGAGGAGGATATTCACAGGTTCTTCCAATGGAAGACATAAATTTACATTTTACAGGCGATTTTAATGCTGTTAATTGTGCCCACAACCTTTTGTCAGCAATGATAGATGCCCATATTCATCATGGAAATTCAATTGGAATTGATACAAGAGAAATTCTATGGCCAAGAGCAATTGATATGAATGATAGGAGTTTAAGGAAAATAATTGTTGGACTTGGTGGAAAAACAAATGGACCTGTAAGGGAAGATGGATTTGTTATAACACCTGCCTCTGAAATAATGGCAATACTTGGTCTTTCAAAAGATTATAAAGATTTAAAGGAAAGATTAGGAAATATTTTGATAGGTTTTAAAAGAAATGGTGAGCCAATATTTTCAAGAGATTTAGGAGCACAAGGAGCAATGGCTGCAATTTTAAGGGATGCATTATTACCAAATCTTGTTCAAACAATTGAAAATACTCCTGCAATAATACATACAGGACCTTTTGGAAATATTGCCCATGGAACATGCTCTTTAATCTCAATAATTTTATCGTTAAAACTTTCAGATGTTGCTGTTGTTGAAACTGGATTTGGTTCTGACCTTGGTGCTGAAAAATTTTTAAATATAGTATGTCAACTTGGAAATTTTTCACCTGATGCAGTTGTTATAGTTGCATCAATAAGAGCAATGAAATATCATGGTGGTGTTTCTCAAAAGGAATTAAAAAATGAAAATGTGGAAGCAGTAATAAAAGGATTTGATAATGTTAGAGCACATATAGAAAATATAAGGGATAATTTTGGAATACCACCGGTTGTTGCAATAAATGTATTTCCATATGATACAGAGAATGAGAAAAGGGAAGTTAAAAAACTCCTTGAAGATGAAGGTGTAAATTATGCCTTTTGCTATTCATGGGAAAAAGGTGGGGAAGGAGGAATTGAACTTGCTGAAAAGGTTTTATCTGCCTTTAAACTTCCAAAAAATTATAAACCCCTTTATACAATCTCTATGCCATTAAAGGAAAAAATTGAAATAATTGCAAAAAAAGTTTATAAGGCAGACGGTGTCGATTATTCTCCAAATGCATTAAAGATGCTCAAAAAAATTGAAGAGATTGGACTTCAAAATTCATTTATATGCATGGCAAAGACACAAAGTTCTTTAAGTGATAACCCAAAACTAATAGGAAGACCAAAAGGGTTTAGAATTAAAATTGATGAGGTAAGGATTAAATCTGGTGCAAACTTTATTGTTCCCTTATGTGGTGAAATAATGGAAATGCCAGGACTTCCAAAAGAACCAGCTGCTTTAAGAGTTGATCTAACAGATGATGGAATAATTAAAGGTTTATTTTAATGCATGAATATTCTCTAACTTTAAATTTAATTGAAACTCTGGATGAGGAAAGAATTAAAAATAATGCAAAAAAATTAAAAAAAATTTCTTTAAAAATAGGTAAATTTTCAGGAGTTGAACCAATTTTAATTTTTCATTGTTTTGAAATTTTAAAAAAAGAAAAAGAAGAATTTAAAGAGGCAGAACTTCAAATAGAGATTGAAAATCCTCAAGTAAAATGTAAAAATTGTGGAAATGTATTTGAGCCAGAAGATTTTCCCTTTATATGCCCAAATTGTGGGAACATTTATAATGAAATGATTAAAGGTTTTGACATAATTATAGAGAAAATTGAAATGGAAATTTAAATGGGAGAAATAAAATTTGAAAATTTAAGCATTCCAATTTTAAAGGCAAATGAATTAATTGCAAATAAATTAAGGGAAAAATGGGATAAGGAAAAAACATTTGTAATAAATTTCATTTCTTCACCAGGTGCAGGGAAAACGAGTTTAATTGAAAAAATCTTAAATTATTTTAAGGAATTTAAATTAATTGTTCTTGTTGGAGATATTGAAACTGAAAGGGATGCAGAAAGGATTAGAAAAAAGGGATTTGAAAGTATTCAGATAATAACAGGTGGAGCATGCCATCTTGAAGCAGTTATGATTGAACAGGTTATTTCAAAATTAAAAAATAGATACGATTTTATATTTATAGAAAATGTTGGGAATTTAGTTTGTCCATCAGTTTATAATCTTGGAGAAAATTTAAGATTTACATTACTTTCAGTTCCTGAAGGTGATGATAAACCAAAAAAATATCCAAGAGCATTTTTAACATCAAATGCCTTTATAATAACAAAAATAGACCTTTTAACTTATTTACCTTTTGACCTCGAAAATGTTAAAAAAGAAGCAAAAGAAATAAATCCATCATTAAAAATATTTGAGACATCTGCATTAAAAGAAATTGGAATAGAAGAAGTTTGTAATTTCATAAAGGAAGAAAGAGAAAATTGGATTAAAAGAATTTGAAAATTTCAAGATTAAAGATAGAAATTGAAGGATTTGTTCAAGGGGTTGGTTTTAGACCATTTGCATATAGAATTGCAAAGTCATTAAATTTAAAGGGATTTATAAAAAATACAAAGAGTGGAGTTTTAATTGAGGTTGAAGGTGAAGAAAAAAATTTAAAAAAATTTTTAAATAAATTAAAAAATGAAAAACCCCCGCTTGCTTCCTATTATTTTTTTAACTTCTATTTTCTTGATAAAATTGGCTACAAGGATTTCAAAATTTTAAAATCGGATGAGGAAGGAGAAGTAAAAACCTTAGTATTGCCTGACATTGCTATATGTAAAGATTGCATAAGAGAAATATTTGATAAAAATGATAGAAGACACCTTTATCCATTTACAAATTGCACAAATTGTGGTCCAAGATTTTCAATAATAGAAAATCTACCATATGATAGAAAAAATACAACGATGAAAGTATTTAAAATGTGTGAAAAATGCAAGAAGGAATATGAAGATCCTTTAAATAGAAGATTTCATGCAGAACCAATTGCTTGTCCAGTATGTGGTCCTGATGTTTATTTATACGATGAAAATAAAAATTTGCTTTTTAAAGGTTATGAAGCAATTAAAAAGTCAGCAGAATTTATAAAAAAGGGATTTATAATAGCATTAAAGGGAATTGGTGGATATCAGCTTTTATGTGATGCCTTAAATGATGAAGCAGTAAAAAGATTAAGAGAGAGAAAAAAAAGGGAGGAAAAGCCATTTGCCTTAATGTTCCCCTCTTTAAAAGTTTTAAAGGAATATGTTTATGTTGATAAAATATCTGAGATAATTTTAACTTCCCCATCTTCTCCAATTTTACTTTTAAGAAAAAAAGAAAATAAAAAAGTTTCTGAATATGTTGCACCATTAAATCCTTATCTTGGATGTATGCTACCCTATTCCCCACTTCATCATATTTTAATGAAAGAATTAAATATTCCAGTTATTTGCACATCAGGAAATATAAGTGATGAACCAATTACATTTATTGATGAAGAGGCATTTATAAAACTTAAAGGGATTGCAGATTATTTTTTAACCCATACAAGGGAAATAAAAAGATATGTGGATGATTCAGTAGTGAGGGTAATATTAAATAAAGAATATTTAATAAGGAGAGCAAGAGGTTATGCACCAACACCAATTATTTTTAAAGAAAATCTCCCAAAAATCCTTGCAGTTGGAGGTCATTTAAAAAATACAATTGCAATTTCAAAAGGTAAGAAAATATTTATTTCACAACATATTGGGGATTTAGAAAAAGAGGAAAGTTATAAGGCTTTTTTAAACATAATTGAGGATTTTAAAAAAATTTTTGAATTCCAGCCGGAATTTATAGCCCATGATGCACATCCTGAATATTTATCAACAAAGTATGCTAAGGAAACTGGAAAAAAATTAATACCTGTTTATCATCATCATGCTCATATTGTTTCTTGTATGGCTGATAATGAAATAGAAGATAGGGTTCTTGGAATTTCATGGGATGGAACAGGTTTTGGAAAAGATGGAAAAATATGGGGTGGAGAATTTTTAATATGTGATTATAAAAATTTTGAAAGAATAGGAAAATTCAGGGAATTTAAACTTTTAGGGGGTGACAAAGCAATAAAGGAACCAAGAAGAAGCGCAATTGGAGTATTATATGAAATATTTGGAGAAAAAACTTTTGAACTTGAAATTGAACCTATAAAATCTTTAAGTGAAAGGGAAAAAGAAATTTTTAAAAAAATGTTTGAAAAAAACATAAATACTTTCTGGACAAGCTCTTCAGGAAGAATTTTTGATGCGGTTTCATCAATAATTGGAATAAAGCAAAAAATAAGTTATGAGGGACAAGCAGCAATGATGCTTGAATGGATAAGTGATGAAAAAATTGATGAATTTTATAATTTTGAAATTAAAGAAAAAGATGGAATTTTAATATTTGATTGGGAAGAAATGTTTAAGGAAATAATAAGAGATTTAAAAAGGGGAATTAAAAAAGAAATAATAGCATCAAAATTTCATAATACCCTTGTTAATCTAATATGGGAAATTGCAAATAAAATTAAAATAAAAAATATTTTCTTATCAGGAGGGGTCTTCCAAAATAAAATTTTAATAGAAAAAACTTATAAAAAATTATCAAAAAAATTTAAAGTTTATATACATCAAAGAATACCTGCAAATGATAACGGAATTTCACTGGGACAAATAATTATTGCGGCAAGAAATATTTAAAAATACCACTTCCTACTAAAACCCATAATATTTCTATTGGTGCTCTTCCAAAAATTAAGGAAATAAAAAAATCCCTATTTTTTACCTTTAAAAAACCTGCAAAAAAACAAAGCAAATCTTTTGGAATTCCAGGGATTGGTGCTATGAATAAAATTATAAGCCATAAAGTGCTTTTGTTTAAAATTTTTTCTTTATATTTCTCAATTTTTTCAAACTTTTTTACATTTATTTTCTTACTAAAAAATTTACCTATAAAAAAGCCAGTTAAAGAACCTATAAAATTACCTGTAATTGCCATTATGCTTCCAATATAAACTCCATATAAAAAACCCATTAAAAAAGGAAAAAAATGTCCTGGAACTGGAGCAACTATTACTTGAAAAGAATGTAGAAGAACTAAAACAATTGGTGCAAAACTTTTTGTCTTTTTAACTAT
>CAZUSI010000052.1:0-10627 GCA_964623395.1 uncultured bacterium
ATTTTATCTTCTTCATAAATATTTGAAAAAATTATTTTATTTTCAGGTAATGAAAGATTTGGATCTCTTTCTAAAACTGCTTCTGCTTGTCTTTTTGCCTTTAATAAAATATCTTTATTTTTTAAAATATCTCCCATTTTAAAATTTAAATGTCCATGCTGTCTTACACCTAAAAATTCACCTGGACCCCTTATCCTTAAATCAATTTCGGATAAAATAAATCCATCATCAAATTTTAAAAAACTATTTATTCTTTCCTTTGCCTCCCCTTGAAGTTCATCAGGAACAATTAGAAAACAATAGGATTCTTCACCACTTCTTCCTATCCTTCCTCTTAATTGATGCAATTGCGAAAGACCAAACATTTCTGCACCTTCTATAACCATAATCCTTGCATCCTTTACATCTATTCCTACTTCAACAATCTGTGTTGAAACTAAAATATTTATTTCTCCATTTTTAAATTTTTCCATTACTTCACCTCTTTTTATAGGAGGCACTTTTGAATGTAAAATTTCAATTTTTATACCATTTGGTGCATTCCTTTTTATTTCCTCAAATATTTCTTCACATGCCTTTATTTCAAGTTTTTCTGATTTTTCTATTATTCTTGAAACAACATAAACTTTTTCGTTATCCTTTAAAATTTTTTCAAACAATCTTGAATAAAATTCTTTTCTCCTTGAATTTTTTACAATTATTGTTTTTACATTTCTTTTACCATGTGGAAGTTCTCTCAAAGTAGAAATTTCTAAATCACCATATAAGGTAAGGGCAAGTGTTCTTGGAATTGGTGTTGCTGTCATTATTAAAAGATGAGGGAATTTCCCTTTTTTAACAAGTTTTGCTCTCTGTGCAACACCAAATTTATGCTGTTCATCTATTATAACAAGACCAAGATTTTTAAATTCAACATTTTCTTCAATCAATGAATGGGTTCCTATTAAAAGGTCTATTTTCCCATTTTTTAAATCATCAATTATCCTTTTTTTAATTTCCCCTTTTAATTTGCCCTTTAAAATCTCAAATCTAACATTTAAATTTTCAAAAAATTTTTTTGTCACTAAGAAATGTTGTTCAGCAAGTATTTCAGTGGGTGCCATAAAGGCAACTTGAAATCCATTTTCAATTGCAATTAAGGATGCATACAAGGCAACAATTGTTTTCCCACTTCCTACTTCTCCCTGTAAAAGACGTCTCATGGGAATTTCCTTTGCCATATCAACTTCAATTTCTCTTATTACCTTTTTTTGATCTTTTGTTAATTCAAAAGGAAGGGAAGAAATGAATCTTTTTGTTAAATCATGTTTTACTTTTATAGAAGGTGCCTTTAATTTTTGATATTTGTATAAAAGGAGATGGATGAAATAATAAAAAAATTCTTGAAAAATTAATGTTTTTTGAGCAATTTCAGCAATTTCAAAACTTGGAGGGAAATGCATATAATGGATTGCTCTTTTTGTTTCTAAGAGTCCTTGACCTTTTCTTATATATTCAGGAAGTTTTTCAGGAATTTTTTCCTCTACAATTTCTAAAACATCATATATTAAATTTCTTATAAATTTTGGTCTTAAAATTAATTTGCTTTTCCCAGTTTGAAGAGATATTTGAGGATAAATTGGAACTATTTTACCCGCATGGATTAAATCACTTCTTTTTTTATCAAGAACTTCAAATTCAGGATGAAAAATCTGTTTTATTCCTTTAAATTCTGTAACTTTACCACATGCAATAACTTCATCACCTATTTTAAAGGATTTAGAAAAATAAGGAGTATTAACAAAAACAAGTTCCATCCACCCAGTCTCATCCTTTATTATCACTATAAAAAATTCCTTTTCTTTTGAAATTCTTCTTACACCTTTCGTAAATACTTTTCCACAAACAATTTCCTCATTCCCTTCCTTTAAATCCCTTATTCTTGTTATTATTCTTCTATCAACATATTTTTTTGGTTTAAAATGAATCAAATCTATTACTTTTTTTATACCTATTTTTTCAAAAACCTTTGCCCTTCTTTCACCTACTCCTTTTAAAAATCTTATTGGAGTATTTAAATCTATTTTCTGCAATTATTTAATAACTATGCTTAAAATTTTATCAGGAATATAATGAATCTTTTCTATTTTTTTATTCTCAATATACCTTTTAACATTGGGAAGCGAGAAGGCAATCTCTTTTATCTTTTCTTCATCCTCTCCTCTTCTTACAACAAATTTTCCCCTAACCTTTCCATTAATTTGAACAACAATTGTAACTTTTTCCTCAAAAATTGCTTCCTCATCCCACTTAGGCCATCTTTCCCTTAAAATGCTTCCTTTTCCCTTTTTACTCCATATCTCTTCTGCCATATGTGGAGCAAATGGGGATAATGCAATACATAAAATGTTTAAAGAATATCCGAAAACTTCCGAAAATTTTAATTCAAAAGAATATAAATGATTTATCCATTCCATAAGTGCAGCAATTGCAGTATTAAATTTATAATTCTCTATATCTTCTGAAATCCTTTTAAAATAAATATTTGTTAATCTATAAAGTTCTTTTTCCTTTTGATTTAATTTTTCCTTATCTATTTCAAAACCTGTTTTTTTAAATATTTCTTCATTTTCCTCAAATAATCTCCATATTCTTAATAAAAATCTTTTAGCCCCTTGAACGCCTTCATCTGTCCATTCAAAATCCCTTTCAGGTGGTCCTGCAAACAAAATATTTACTCTTGCAATATCTGCCCCCCATTCCTTTACAAAATCTCTTATCCTTACAGCATTTCCTGCTCTTTTTGACATCATCTCAACAGTTCCGGAAGGTGTTTTTCTTAAAATCATTCCTTGTGTAAATAACCTTTCAAAGGGCTCATCACAGGGAATCAACCCTTCATCATAAAGAACCTTTGCTATAAACCTTGAATATAAAAGATGACCTGTTGCATGTTCTGCTCCACCTATATACTCATCTACTGGAAGCCATAAAGAAGCTTTTTCTTTGTCAAAAATTTCCTTATCATTTTTTGGATCTATATATCTTAAATAATACCATGAAGAATCTACAAATGTATCCATTGTATCAGGATCTCTTTTTGCTTTTCCTTTACATTTTGGACAAATTGTATTTATGAATTCTTCATTTGATTCAAGTGGAGACCTTCCTTTTGGAATATAATCAACTTCTTCTGGAAGAAGAACTGGTAAATCTTTTTCTTCTAAGGGAACAATACCACAATTTTCACAATGTATTATCGGAATTGGTGCCCCCCAATATCTTTGCCTTGATATAAGCCAATCCCTTAATCTATAATTTACAGATTTTCTTCCAAGATTAATTTCTTCAAGTTTTTTACATACTTTTTCAATTCCTGTTTTTGAATCAAGTCCTGAAAATTCTCCTGAATTTATCATTATTCCATATTCTTCAAATGCCCTTTCAATTTTATCAGGTAATTCTGAATCAAAGGGCTTAATAACTATTTTAATTTTTAATCCCATTTTTTTAGCAAATTCAAAATCCCTTTGATCATGACCTGGAACACCCATTACAATTCCTGTTCCATAATGGGCAAGAACATAATCACCAACAAATATCGGTAATTTTTCACCTGTAAAAGGATGTATTGCATATTTACCTGTAAATACACCTGTTTTTTCCCTTAAAATACTTGCCCTTTCTATTTCAGAAATTTTTAATGACCTTTCTACATATTCAAGAACCTTATCCTTATATTCTGAATTTTTAATTATTTCTCTTAAAATTTCATTTTCAGGACTAACTGTTAAAAATGTTACTCCATATATTGTATCTGCTCTTGTTGTAAAAACACTTAATTTAATATTTTCATTCTCTTCAAAAGGAAAATCAATTTCAACTCCTTCTGATTTGCCAATCCAATTTCTTTGCATCTCTATCACCCTTTCAGGCCATTTTCCCCTTAATTTTTCAAGATCTTTTAAAAGTCTATCTGCATAAGAAGTTATTTTAAAAAACCATTGTTCAAGTTCTTTTTTAATAACCTCTTCTCCGCATCTTTCACAACATCCAGAAACAATTTGTTCATTTGCAAGAACTGTTTTACAGGAAGGACAGAAATTTACAAATGATTTTTTTCTGTAAGCAAGATTTCTTTTATAAAGAAGTAAAAATAGCCATTGTGTCCATTTATAATAATCCGGATCACATGTAAATATCTCCCTTTCCCATGAATAAAGTATTCCCATTCTTTTAATGTCTTCTCTTGATTCCTCAATATTTTGAAAAGTCCACTTTTTTGGATGTATTTTCCTTTTAATTGCAGCATTTTCAGCAGGAAGTCCAAATGCATCCCATCCAAAAGGATGAAGGACATCATATCCTTCCATTTTCTTTTTCCTTGCAATAACATCTCCTATAACATAATTTCTACAATGTCCCATATGAAGATCACCAGAAGGATAAGGGAACATAACAAGAACATAGAATTTATTTTTTGGGAAAAAGGGGGCTTCAAAAATTTTTTCTTCTTCCCATATTTTTTGCCATTTTTTCTCCACTTCGTAAAAATTGTATTCTTTCATATTTAAAAATTATAAGGAAAATTAAAAAGAAAACTCAATAATATTTTTCACCATCAAAATATATTTTAAGAACCCTCCTTTCAATTTTATCATCTTCCCATCCATTATACTTCAACCAATTTACCACATCCTGCCATATTGGCTTGTCCCACATATTATATCCTTTTGGTGAAAAAGTTGTATAACCATTTATTGTAGGAAAATTCAAACTTTGATAAACTATAATTGTTGAAACAAGATCTATTTTTATATCCTTATCTTTTAAACTATCAGGCAATATAACAGCAAAACATTTATGTTCTTTATTTCTTTTAAGTTTTACAATTTCCTCTAAATCTTTATGAGCATTTTTAATCTCTAAAAGGGGTGTATTTTTCATGGAATTTTTTAGGGGAAAATTTTCTATTAACACGGAAATAAGTAAAAAAATATATAAGAAATTTTTCAATTTAAAATTCAAAGTATATTTTTGAATTGATTTTAAAGAGCAGAAAATAATTGGGAAGAGTAAAATATGATAATAGCGCCAAACTGCTTGAGCTTTACGAAAAATTTTTAGATTAAGGATTAAAGAGTAAATGGTAAAATTCCCTATTTTAGTAAATATTAAAATTGTTAAAAATATTGTAATTATATAAGGAAGTAAATTTTTAGTTCTTATTCCTTTAAAAATATAAAAAAATAAAATTAAAGATGTTATAAGCCCAAAACTATATTCCTTATGCCAAGGGTCAGTTTGAAACTTCCAAAAATAAAGAGAAAAATTTTTATATAAAATGCTTCCATGAAATGGAACAATATAGGCAATAAAACTTGGTAAATTCTTTATTATATGATCTTTACTCCAAAATCCAGATTTTGTATAAACAAGATAAAAGGGTAAAATAAGAAAAAAAACAAGTATTATCGTCATCAATTTCAAAAAAATATCTTTATAAATGTATTCTAAGAATTTTTCTCTGGTAATTATCATACTGGTTACTGTAAATAAAAAAAGAGGTATGAGGATAAGGGTGGAAAAATAGGGTGAAGTATAATATAAAATTAAAAAAGAAATAAAAAATTTAAAAAAATATTTATACTCATTTTTTTCAAAAAATTTTTGCAAAAAATAAAATATAAAAGGAATTGGAAATATATAAAGGGTTTGAATATGCATTGTTTGAGCCATTATAGGCAAAGAAAAGGAAAATAAAAAGGAACCAATTGAAGATAAAAAATAGTTTATGCCACTTTTAATTAAAACATAAAAACAAGAAAAATAATTTAGTAAAAATAAAATTAAAACCCATATAGAAAAACTATAAAACATATCAAAACCAATTAATCTTAAAATAGAATAAATTAAAGATGGAAGTAAATGGTGGTCTGAACCTGCGATAACTTTTTTTGCAGGATAAAAAAATTTTGCACTAAAATAGCTTTTTTCTATCCCTCTAAAAAATCTATAATTATGCTCCAGTATGGCATTGTTAAATCTTGTATCATACTTATCTCCGGGATAATGATCAAATTTAAGACCCCATAAATCTCTACCAACATAAATTATTCCTGTAAATAAAAGTAATAATACAAACACCTTTTCAAATACTTTCATATTTTTCAAAAAATTCCTTATAAAGTTTTCTTATTACAGGAAGTAAATAGAAAATTGCTATTATATTAGGAATTGCCATAAGTCCATTTAATGTATCTGCAATGCTCCATATCTCTTCTAATTTACTTATTGAACCAATGATTATAAAAGGAAGCCAAATAAATCTATAAAAAACTCTTACAAAATGCTTATAACCAAAAAGGTATGAAAGATATGTTTCTCCATAAAAGCACCATGCTAAATTTGTATCATAAGCAGTTAATATCATTGAAATTGTTACTATTGCATTTGCTAAATTGAAACCAAAAAGTGTAGAAAATGCTCTTGAGGTTAAGGTTGCACCTGTTTCTCCGCTTATCCATACTCCACTTGTTATTATTGCAATTCCTGTTATTGAACAAATTATTATTGTATCAAAAAATACTTCAAATATTCCCCAAAAACCCTGTCTTACAGGATGATCAACAATTGCTGTTGAATGGGCAACTGGTGCACTTCCAAGTCCTGCTTCATTTGAAAAAATGCCCCTTGCAATCCCATATTTTATTGCATTTGCAACAGTTGCACCTGCAAAACCACCAATTGGTGAAAGTGGTTTAAAGGCATGTAAAAATATAATTTTTATTGCATAAGGTAAATTATGAATATTTTTTAATATAACAAGTATTCCACATATCATATATGTAATACACATAAAGGGAACAAAAAAGGATGCAACCTGTGCAATCCTTTTTATTCCACCAATTGTAACAAGACCAACTGCTAAAAGTAAAATAATACCTGTAAAAATTTTTGAAATTCCAAAATGGGAAAATCCTTCTGCAACTGAATTTGCCTGAACCATATTACCAATACCAAGTGCAGCAATTCCACCAAAAATTGCAAATATTATTCCAAGAAATTTAAATTTTTTACCCATTCCCCTTTCTATATAAACCATAGGACCACCAACCATTGGTCCTTCCTTTTCCCTTATCCTATATTTTAAAGAAAGGACAACTTCACCAAACTTTGTTGCCATTCCAAAAATTCCTGAAATCCACATCCAAAAAATTGCACCAGGACCACCAAGAGAAATTGCAGTTGCAACACCTGCAATATTTCCAACACCAACAGTTCCACCCATTGCAACTGTTAATGCCTGAAAAGGAGTTATATCTCCTTCTTTCCCTTTTGGTTTTGAAAATATTTTCCCAAGTGTTTCCTTCATTATCCTTTTAAACTTTGTGAATTGAAGGAATTTAGTTATTATTGAAATTGAAATTCCAGCAGAAAGCAAAAGAATTATTGTTGGAATACCCCATACAATTTGATTTAAAAATTCATTTATCTTTAATATTTTCTCAATCATAATTTAATTATATTTTATTTTTTAATTTGAGTTCAATCCTTTATAATAAACCTCTCATGAATAAAAAAGAAGAAGTAATAAATATTTTAAAGGAAATAATTGATCCTGAACTTGGTAAAGATATAGTTAGTTTAGATTTTGTTAAAGATATTGAGATAGAAGATGATGGAAAAGTTTATATGAGATTACTTTTGACAAGTCCTTTATGTCCTTTAAAAGATTATTTTAAAAATGAAATTAGAAAAAGATTAAAGGAAAATTTAAAATGGTTTAAGGATGTTGAAATTGCCTTTGATGTAAAAGAGGAATTTTTTTTAAAAAGAAAACCGGAAGGAATTAAAAGGATAATTTTAATTTTAAGTGGGAAAGGGGGGGTTGGAAAATCAACAATTTCAATAAACATTGCCTTTTCGTTAAAAGAAAGGGGTAAAAAGGTTGCATTGCTTGATGCTGATTTTTATGGACCAACAATTTCAACTTTAAAAGGAAAAGTATATTCAAAAGAAGGAAAAATTTTACCATTTGAAAAGGAAGGAGTTAAAATATTATCAATTGGTTATTTAATAGATAGGGATTCACCTATTATATGGAGAGGACCACTAATTCATTCAACATTAAGACAACTTTTATTTGATACAGAATGGGGAGATGTTGATTATTTAATAATAGATTTGCCACCAGGAACAGGAGATCCTATAATTTCATTGTCGCAATTAACAAGTTGCGATGGAGGAATTGCAATTTCAACTCCTCAGGAGATTTCTTTAAATGATGTTAGAAGAGCAATAAATATGCTTTTTAAAGTAAATATTCCTTTAATAGGTATTGTTGAAAATATGTCATATTTTGTATGTGAAAATTGTGGCAAAAAACATTATATTTTTGGAAATTCATACATTAAAGAATTTGCAAAAGAAAAAAATATAGAAATCTTAGGAGAAATACCTTTTAATAGGGAATTAACAAGTTTGACAGATAAAGGTGAAATTTTTGTTTTAAAAAAGAAAGAAAGTGAATTAACAAAAGTTTTTTTTGAAATTGCGGAAAAAATTTTAAAAAGATATGAAAATTTATAACACATTAAAAAAGGAAAAGGAAGATTTTAAACCTTTAAGGGAAAATAAAGTTGGAATTTATTTTTGTGGAATGACAGTTCAAGATTCCCCTCATATAGGACATTTAAGGGCATTTTTATCAGGAGATTTATTGAGAAGATATCTTGAATATAAGGGATATGAAGTAAAATATATTTTAAATTTTACAGATATAGATGATAAGATAATTAAAAAGGCAAATGAAGAAAAAGTTGACTTTAGGGAAATTGCTCAAAGATATGAAAAGGAATATTTTGAGGTTGAAAAAATAATGAATATAAAACCTGCAAGTTTTTATCCAAGGGCAACACAACATATTGAAGAAATAGTGAGATTGATAATTATTTTAAAAGAAAAGGGATTTGCCTATGAAAGTGGAGGGAATGTATGGTATGATGTATCAAAATTTGAGAATTATGGAAAACTTTCAGGTAAAAGACAAGAAGAACTTTTAGAAGGTGCAAGAGTTGAACCTGATCCAACAAAGTTTGACCCACTTGATTTTTCCTTATGGAAAAAAAGAAAAGAAAATGAGCCCTATTTTTATTCTCCTTTTGGAGAAGGAAGACCTGGATGGCATATTGAATGTTCTGCAATGAGTATGAAATATTTGGGAGAGACATTTGATATACATGGAGGGGGACAAGATTTAATATTTCCGCATCATGAAAATGAAATAGCACAGAGTGAAGGAGCAACTGGTAAAGAATTTGTAAAATATTGGTTTCATAATGCGCCCGTTAATTTAAAAGGGGAGAAAATGAGTAAATCAATTGGAATTTTTGTTAAAGTTTTAGATATTGTTAAAGAAATAAATCCAAATGTTTTAAAATTTTTTCTGTTAAAATCCCATTACCGCTCACCGATAGAATATGAAGATTCTTTAATTTATGAAGCAAAATCAGGATGGGAAAGGATAGAAAATTTTATAAATAAGGGGGAAATAAAAGAAGTTAATATAAAAAGTCCTGAAATTAAGGAATATTTAAAAAAATTTGAAGAATATATGGATGACGATTTAAATACACCAAAAGTTTTTTCATTAATCTTTGAACTTATTCGTTTGGGAAACATATATTATGAAAAAAATGATGAAAGGTTTCTTGAAATAAAATCCTTAATAATTTTAATTTTAAAGATTCTTGGATTTTCAAATTTTGAGAAAAAACTTGAAGCAAAAATAATAGATGATTTATTAAACATAATAATTGAGGTAAGACAGAGATTAAGGGAAGAAAAAAGGTTTGATTTATCTGATAAAATAAGGGAGGATTTAAAAAATCTTGGAATAATTCTTGAAGATAAAAAGGAAGGGACTTCTTATAGAATTTTATAATGGAAACTCTTTTTATAACAGGTGGTGCAAAAAGGATAGGTAGGGAAATTGTTTTAAAATTTGCAAGAGAGGGATTTGATATTTGCTTTACATATTTAAAATCAGAAAAGGAAGCAATAAAAACAAAGGAGGAAGTTGAAAAAATTGGAAGAAAATGCTTAATTTTAAAAGGTGATTTAAAAGATACAAAAACAATTTTAAAATGGAAAGATGAATTCTTTAAAAATTTTGAAAAACTTGATTGTCTCATAAATAATGCAAGTGTTTTTTGTAAGGGGAATTTAAGGGAAATAAAAGAAGAAGATTTTGATAAAATAATAAATGTTAATTTAAAGGCACCATTATTCATTTCAAAATATTTTTCAGAAAAAATGAAGGAAGGAGTTATTATAAATATTGCAGATACTGCTGGAAAAGTTTTATGGAAAAATTATTTAATTTATAGTATTTCAAAGGCAGGTTTAATTGCATTGACAAAATTACTTGCAAAGGAACTTGCACCTTATATAAGAGTATGTGCAGTTGCACCAGGTCCTATAATTTTAGACGATTTTGAAAAAGAAAAAATTTTAAAAAAAGTTCCTTTAAAAAGATTGGGTAAAAAAGAGAATATTGCAGATGCCTGCTATTTTTTATACAAAAATAATTACATTACTGGAACAATTTTATATGTTGATGGTGGAAGAAGTTTATATTAGATAT
>CAZUSI010000053.1:0-10129 GCA_964623395.1 uncultured bacterium
GAACCCAGCCCTTAATCAATAATAAATGCTATTTTTCCACAATTTCCTGTTTCCATTAAGTTAAATGCCTTTTCAAATTCTTCAAGCTTAAATTTATGAGTCAATATAGGAGAAATATCAAGAATTCCTGATTCAAGTAATGCACTTGTTTTATACCATGTTGAATATATCTTTCTCCCTGTTATTCCATAAATCCTTAATCCTTTTAAAACTATTAAATTGTTTATATCAAATTTTACCTCATCTTTAAAAAGACCAAGAATTGAAACCCTTCCACCTGGTGTTGTCAAATTTAACCCTTCAATTAATGCCTTTTCATCTCCAGAAACTTCACAAAAAACATCAACTCCATTTCCCTTTGTTATTTCCATAACAATTTCATAAACATTATCCTTTAATGGGTTTAAAACATAATCTGCCCCCATTTCCTTTGCCTTTTTAATCCTATATTCATTTATTTCAGTTGCAACAATTGGATAAGCACCACCTACCTTTGCAACACCTATGGATAAAAGTCCAAGAGGTCCACATCCTGTTATTAAAATGCTTTTCCCTGTTATATCTTCTGATAAAACAGTATCAACAGCATTTCCAAGGGGCTCTTTGAGAGAGGCAATTTCAGGTGGTAAATTTTTCTCATTTTTCCAACAATTTTCTGCTGGAACAGTTACATATTCTGCATAAGAGCCATCCATATCAATTCCAAGAATTTTTAAATTCATACATACTTCCTGTCTATTGTTTTTACAAGCATAACATTTTCCACATACTATATGAGTTTCAACAGATACAAAATCACCTGGTTTTAAATCCTTAACATTTTTTCCAATTTCCACAATTTCTCCACTCATCTCATGACCTACTATCCTTGGAATTTTTATCCTTTCACTTGACCATTTATCCCATTTATAAATATGAAGGTCAGTTCCACATATTGTTGATGCTTTAACTTTTATTAAAACTTCATTTTCATTCGGTTCCTTTATTTTTGCATCTATTATTTCAAAACCCTTTTCTTTTTTTGTTTTTGCAATTGCCTTCATAAATCCTCCTTTTATTTAAGAAAAAAATTTTTTGATTAAATCACAAATATATTCAACATCTTTATCACTTAAATGTTGATGACAGGGTAAAGAAATAACCTCTTTTGAAATTTTTTCAGTCATAGGTAAATCACCTTCTTTATATCCATAAATTTCTGCTGCCTTTTGAAGGTGGCATGGAATTGGATAATGTATTCCTACTTCAGCTCCATTATTTTTTAAAAATTCAAAAAGTTTATCCCTTTCAGGAACTCTTATAACAAAATAATGATATACATGTTTTATACCTTCTTTTATTTCCTGAAATTTACAAGGTGTATTTTTTAAAAGTTCCTTATATAAATTTGCAATTTTTCTTCTTCTTTCATTCCATTCATCAAGTTTTTTTAGTTTCAATCTTAAAACAAGTGCTTGAATTTCATCAATTCTTGCATTAAAACCAAATCTTATACTTGAATAAGAACTTACTTGTCCATGATTTCTTAAAAGTTTTAATTCCTCATAAATTTTTTCATCATTAGTTCCTATACCACCAGCTTCACCAAGTGCTCCAAGATTTTTTGTATAATAAAAACTGAAACAGGATAAATCACCTAAGCTTCCAACTTTTTTACCTTTATATTCTGCACCATGTGCCTGTGCAGCATCCTCTATAATATAAAACCCATATAATTTTTTTAATTTATAAATTTCATCCATATCGCATACATTTCCAAATAAATGCACTGGAATTATTGCCTTTGTTTTCTCTGTTATTTTATCTTTAATACTTGAAGGAGAAATACATAATGTATCATCTATATCTGCAAAAACAGGTTTTGCACCAGCCATCCATACTGCTTCAAGTGTTGCTATAAATGTAAAAGATGGAAGTATAACTTCATCACCTTCCTTAACACCTATGCTTCTTAATGCAAGATGAAGTGCATCTGTTCCGGAAGATACTCCTAAAAAGTATTTAATTCCGCAGTATTCTGCAAATTCCTTTTCAAATTCCCTAACATTTTCGCCAAGAAAAAGTTGCATCTTTTCAAATATTTTTTTAATTCCTTCTTTAAATTCCTTTTCAATTTCAAGATAGGGAGATCTTAAATCAACAAGTTTTATTTTTCTCATAAAGAATAAAATTATAAAATTTTAGTTTGATAAAATAAAAATGTAAGCAGTTCCAAAATTTATTTTTAAACTTTTTACTTTTTTAAAAAATTTTTTAATTTCTTCACCTTTATTAAATTTTTTTATTGAATCAAATAAAAATTTGTACTCTTTACTTATTTCTTTTTTGAAAATTAAAGAAGTTATTTTTTCAAGAAATTTTAAATAAATTAAATAAAAGAATTTTATCAAGAAAAAATCCGGAAGCCCCATTTCAAGAATTATTATTTTTCCATCTTTTTTTAAAATCCTTTTACATTCTTTAAAAAAATTATAAGGGTCTATATTTCTATATAAAAAGGAAGAAACAACATAATCAAAAGTTTTTTCCTTAAAGGGCATTTTATGAACATCACCTATTATAAAATTTAAATTTATTTTTTTCTTTCCCTCAAAGATCATTTCTTTTGTTATATCAATTCCAAAAATTTTTTTAACTTTTTTGTTTTTTAATAAATATTTTGAAAATTCTCCTTTTCCACATCCTGCATCAAGACAAATTCCTCCTCCTAATTTTGACGCCTTAAATCTCCAGTATCTATCAAGAGAAAAACTTGCAATGAAATTAAAATAATCATAAATTTTATAAATTTTTCTAAATCTTTCCATTAGTTTTTTATAATAATGGAATTGATTTTTTTTTAAAAAAATTGTATAATTTTAATATATGAATATTTTTATTTTATTTAATTTTCTATTTACATCTATTAATGGTGCTAAATATTTAATTATTGCTCATGATAATTTCTATAATCAAGTTTTACCTCTTGCCAAATGGAAACATAAAAAAGGTGTTCCAACAAAAGTTGTTAGATTATCAGAAATTGGAAATACTCCAACTTCAATAAAAAATTATATTTTAAATGCCTATAATAACTGGCAAGTAAAGCCAGAGTATGTTTTACTTTTTGGAGCAGTAGATTATGTTTCAACTGCATACGGTAGTGGTTATGACCATTATTATTCAGATTTAGAAGGCAATGTACTGCCTGAAATAGCAGTTGGTCGTCTTCCATGTTTAAGTTCTTCGCAAGCAGAAATGATGGTTCAAAAAATTCTTTCTTTTGAAAAAGATATAATTTTACATCCTGAATGGTATATAAAAGGAACAACAATTGTAAATGAAGAAGACGAAGCTTATTGGGATTCACTTTATGTAAGAGATACAAGAATGGTAAGGAATTTTTGGATGCAATATGGATATATAACAATAGACAATTTTAGAAGAATTTTTGGAAATAATGCAAATGATGTTATAAATTCAGTAAATGAGGGAAGGGAATTTGTTTTATATAGAGGTAATGGTGTTGAAAACTGGTGGTCCCCCTTTACCGTAAATCCCTATTCAACTTCAAATGGTAAAAAACTTCCAATTATTGTTAGTGGGACATGTCAAACAATTGCAATGATACCAGGTTATGAATATGCAGGTGAAGCATGGTTAAGGGCAGGGGAAGTTAATAATTTAAAGGGCGCAGTTTCATTTCTTGGAACAACAACTATTATTGGAGGTGGAGCACATTTAAGGAGTGCATTTGTAAGAGGATTTTTCAAAAAAATATATTTAGATTCTGTATTTATTCTTGGTGAAGCATTTAAGGCAGGTAAAAAACAAGTTTTGGATTCAACAGGTTTTACAAGTGAAGTAATGTCATGGCAACTTTTAGGGGATCCGGAATTAAATATATGGACAAAAAAACCAGATTCTTTTTTAGTAATTTATCCTGAAACAATTCCACCTATAAGTCAAACCTTAGAAATAATAGTTAAAAGTAAAACAAATTTAAATCCTGTTAATAAGGCAAGAGTTTGTATAATGGGAATGAATGATAGCATTTATGTTTATGGTGAGACGAATAGTCAGGGTTATGTATACCTTCAAATTCCTCCTCCAATTCTTTGCACTCTTTATTTAACAGTTACAAAAACAAATTATATTCCTTTTGAAAGTAATATTTATGTAATAGATATAGGAATGCCCTCTATACCCACTATTATTTCACCCTTTAATTTTGTTCGTTTACCAGATTTAAATCCAACTTTATTTTTTTATTCAATAGACCCAAATAATGACCCATTAGAATACAAAGTATTGTGGGATACAACTTCAAACTTTTTAACACCTGATAGTTTTATAACTCCTTTATCACCAAGTGGAGAAATTTTTAAATTCAATTTTCCACATAATCTTGAAAATAAAAAAACTTATTGGTGGAAAGTAAAATGTAGGGACCCAAATGGTTCTGGATACTGGACTTCTTATACAGAAAAAAGATCTTTTACATGCGATAGTTTTTTACCTGAAAATACATGTTCCTGGTATCAGGTAAAAGGTTCTCAATTTCTTTACAATGAATTTGATGGAACAAAAGTTGAAGGAGATAGTGTAGTTTTGTTTCCTGAGGGTCAAAATGTATTTGATACAATTTTTTTTGAGAATTTTGAACAAGGTCTTCCATCAAATTGGATAGTTATTGATGGTAATAATGACGGAATTAAATGGAGAGTTGGAACAACAGGTGATATAGGTTCTTATCCTCCTCCAAATTATGGAACGAAATATGCCTATTACTCAGATGATGATGCAGGAAATGGAGTTATTAACTACAATGAGGAACTTATTTCACCTAAAATTCCAATTCCTCAAATTGCGCAAAATCTTGAAATTATATTTAGTTATGGATTTCGGGTTTATCAAAATGGAGAGAAGTTTAGGGTTCATTTTAGAAAGAAAGTGAATGGTTATTGGACAAACTGGATTACTTTAATCACTTATACAAATTCTGGAAATGGAACTCAAACAATAGATTTAACAAATCATTTACCATTTGATTCAATCCAAATAAGATTCTTTTATAGTGATTCAACAGCAAGTTATCACTGGGGATGGGCATGTGCAGCAGATAATGTAGTTATAAGATATTCCTATTACCTTCCAAATAATTATGGAAAAATGACAGGTGTTCCTGTTTTATTCTCTGAATTTTCAAAAGTTTATCCAGTGTGCAAGTGGGGTTTAATTTATTTTCACAAATCAGATCCTCAGGATTCAATAGGAATTCAGGTTGAATATCATGATGGAACAAATTGGCAACTTATTCCTGATAATTTATTACCAGGTAATTCAGTAGGTATATTTACAAAAGAAAAAATAGGAGAGATAAATTTGGTTGACCTTGATACCTTAATTTATAATACAATAAGAATGAAAGCCCATTTTTATAGAATTTCATCAAAAGAACCATCAAATCCAGCACTTTTAGCATGGGAAGTTACAGTGCTTCCTTATGTGGGAATTAAAGAAAAAGAAATTTCTTCTTATATAAAAGTTTATCCAAATGTTTTTAAAAATAAAATTACTTTAAATTGCTTTATTTTTAATGATGAAATAATAGATTTAAAAATTTATGATTTAGAAGGAAGAGTTATAGATGATCTTTCCCATTTATTAAAAAAAGGATATAAAAAAATATATTGGGGTAATAAGGTAAAAAGCGGTATTTATTTTATAAAATTTAAAAATGGGAACCAGAATAAAATTTTAAAGGTCATAAAAATAAAATGAAAAGATTTTTTTTGTTAATTTTTTTATTCTTTATTATCTCCTGTAAAAAACCACCTGAACCTTTAAAGGAAAAAGAATTTGTTTTAATTCTTGAATATCCCTTAAAAGGATATGCCCAAGGTTTATTTTTAAAAGATTCAATTTTATTTGTAGCAGATGGACAAGGAGGTCTTGTTATTTTAAATATTTCCCCTTTACCTGATTCGATAAAATTTATTTCACAAAAGGAAACAGGATATAATGCAAAAAGTGTTTGTGTTAAGGATTCTTTTGCCTTTTTAGGTTTTGATGACATAAACAGGAAAGGAATATGGGTATACGATATAAGTGATTTAAAAAATCCAAAATTTATAACAAGTGATGAAGGTCTCGCCTATGTTTATGATATTTCAGTTCCTCCTCAGGATACTCATTACTTATATTTAGCATCGGGTTACTGGTATTATATTGAAGATTTAAGTGGTCTTCCCTATTATCTTTCCTTTGCTAAAAGATATCATCCACCAGGAAAGGTAAGGGGATTATTTTCAGATGAAAATTATGTATATCTTGCCTGTGAGCAAATGGGAGTTGTAATATTTCCTTCCTTAATTCCAGATGTTCCTGATTCAGAAGCAATTATTTCATGGATTGATACACCAAACAATGCAAGAGATTTAGTAGTAAGAAATAATAAAGTTTTTGTTGCGGATGGATATGGTGGCCTTTACATAATTGATATAAGTGATATTGAAAATCCATTTTTTATTTCTAATTTATCATTACCAGGTTATTCTCAAAAAATAGAAGTTGATGATGAAAAAGTTTATGTTGCCTGTGGAAGTGGGGGAATATATGGTATTGATATTAAAGATATAAATCAACCTTGTATTTATGCAGTTTATAAAACTCCTTATGCTTATGATATTGAGATAAATGAAAATTATATATTTGTTGCTGATAGGGATAGAGGAATAATTGTTTTATCAAAGGAGGTTGAATGAAATTTTTAATATTAATTTTTATTTTAACAGAATCAAAATTTTTGTCCTTTAAAAAAGATTTTTCTTATGAAGGTGAATATATTGGAAAATTAAGGGACATATATTTATTTCTTGAAAATAAAAAAAATGAAGAAATAATTTTAGATGAAATAATTGTTCCCCTTTCCCTTTATCCTTTTTATAAAAAAATGGGAATGGTAAATGCAAAACCAAAGCCACAAACATTTCTAATAATAACAAATTCAAATTTCCTCTCCTATATGAATGATTTTATAGAATGGAAAAAGATGTGTGGATACAATGTTGTTAGTGAAATAATTACAGGTGGTGAACCACCTCAAACAATTAAAAATTTAATTCTTTATCATTATCAAAATACCATTCCAAAACCGGAATATGTTTTACTTGTTGGAGATGTTGATTTAATATCTCCATTTTATGGTTCTCCATGGGCAATAACTGACAATAAATTTGTGACAATAGATGAAGATTTTATTCCCGATATTTTAATTGGAAGGATAAGTATTTCAAACGCTGGCGAACTTTTAACATATATTTCAAAAGTTCTAAATTATGAAAAAAATCCTTTTATTTCTGATACATTGTGGTATAAAAGAGCACTTATGATCGGTGCCCGTTATCCACAAAATGTATGGACACCAAAAAAGGTTAAAAAATGGATAAGGGAATTTTTATTAAAAAATAATTTTGTTCAAGTTGATACAGTATTTTATCCACCAACATCAAATGGTGTTCCTCCAATTACAAATTCAGTTAATAATGGAATTCTATTTTTAAATTATAGGGGGGGAGATGCTGAATCAAAAAGATGGATTTATCCAACATTTACATATTTAGATGTTGACAATCTTTCAAATGGATTTAAACTTCCAATTATTACAAGTTTTGTATGTTTAACAGGTGCCTTTCATGATAATGCACCGATGTGTCTTGGTGAAAAATGGATAAGGGCAGGAACTTCTTCAAATCCAAAAGGAGGAATAATATTTATAGGTTCAGGTTCAGGTGGAACACATACAAAGGAAAATAATGCTCTTGATGAACTATTTTATAAGGGATATATTGAAGATTCATTTCCTTCAATTTCTTCACTTCTTTTAAATGCAAAAATTAATTTAATTTCTCATATTCCAAATCAAACTGATCCTGATTCAGGTATTGGTTTTTATTTTCATACCTATAACATTTTAGGGGATCCTTCTTTAATAATATACAAAGGGGTTCCAAAGGATGTTGAAGTAAATTTACCTTCTTTTTTACCAATTGGTTCAACTTCTATAAATGTAAATGTTAAAAGGAATGGTTTACCTTTAAAAAATGCATGGGTAAGTGTTTATAAAGAAGGTGAGGCAAGAGATTTTTCATTAACTGATGAAAATGGAAATGCCTATTTAAATTTTAATCCTTTAACTTCTGGTATAGTTTATATAACGATAAGGGGATTTGATATTTATTCAAAAATTATAAGTATCCCTGTTGAGGGAGCAAATTATTATTTAGGAATAAATTCCTTTAATTTTTCAGATTCAATAGGACACTTTGATTCCCTTTTAACTCCTTCTGAAATTATAAAATTAAATATTTCCTTTAAAAATTATGGCTCACAAAATGTGAATAATGTAATTGTAAAACTATCTTCTTTAAGTAATTTTATAAATTTAATTGATAGTTTAAAAACACTCGGTAATTTTTCACCAGGTGAAATAAAAAATACATTTTTCAAATTTAGCATCTTACCTTCCTGCACTTTAAATCATGAAGTAAATTTAAAATTAGAGATAAATTCAAACGAAGGGAATTGGTGGAATTATATTAAAAAGAAAATAAATGCTCCTAAATTTAAAGTTGATAGTTTATATGTGATTGATGAAGATGGCTATCCTGAACCAGGTGATACTGAATATCTTGTTTTAAATTTAAAAAATATAGGTAATTTTAAAGGTGTAAATGTAAGTGGAATTTTAAGAACACAAAGTCCAAAAATAACAATTTTAGATTCAATTTCATATTTTGGAGACATTTTGCCTGATTCAATTTCATCAAATTTTCAAAATCCCTTTAAGATTAAAATTTCTCAAAATGCCTTTCCAGGTGAAAAAATCCCCTTTAAAATTTTCTGGAATACTTATATGGAAGGTAGTGGTGAAACTTATTTTTATTTAAAAATTTGTGCTCCAAATCCTTTAAATGCAACGGGTCCTTCAAAATATGGATATTATGTTCTTGATGATGAAGATACATTATTTTTAGAAAGACCTGAATTTTCATGGATAGAAATAGATCCTGAATTTGGTGGAAATGGGGTTCCTTTAAATATGAAAAATGATACAATAAAAATCGTTGATTTACCTTTTATTTTTAAATATTATGGAATAAATTATGATAAAATCTCTATTTCTGATAATGGATATTTTATTTTTGGAAATTCAAGTGTTTCAGATCCTTATAATTGGCCAATTCCTGCAAAATCATTTCCTGATGGATTTATTTCCCCTTTTTGGGATGACCTTGACCCTGAATTAAGTGATTCAAGTAGAGATGTTTATATTTATTATGACGGAAATTTACAAGCATTCATAATTGAATGGAGCAGAATTCAACATATACACAATTATCAAAACCATTTACCAGGAGACCTTTTAACTTTTCAAGTAATTCTATATAACCCTTATTATTATCCAACACCAACAGGTGATGGAATTATAAAAATTCAATATTTAAAAATAAAGGATGATGATTCAGTATTTAACTATTCAACAATTGGTTTTGAATCACCAGATAATTCTGATGGAATAGCGATTTCCTTTAATAAAAAAACAGAAAATGGAGTTCCTGAAATTAAAAATGGAAGAGCTTTTTTAATAATTAATAAAAAGCCACAAATTAATGTAAAGGAAAATAAAAAAGATTTTGAAAGTTTAATTCTACTGCCTTCTATTATAAAAAATTCCTATTCAATTAATCTTTTTGAGAGATATAAAGTTAAAATAATTGATATTACAGGAAGAAAAATTTTTGAAAGTGAAGATAAATTAAGATTTTTAAAACTTGATAAGAAAATTTTGAAAAAAAGTGGAATATTCTATTTGATTTTTGAAGGGGAAAATTTTATAATTAAAAAAATAATTTATTTAAAATAGGAGGTAAAATGAAGAAAATTTTAATCCTTCTATTTTTAGGAAATATTTTATTTGCTCAAATAAATGGGGCAAAATATTTGATAATAACCCATGATAATTTTTATAATCAGGCTTTAACTCTTGCCAAATGGAAGCATAAAAAGGGTGTTCCAGCAAAAGTTGTTAGATTATCAGAGATTGGAAATACATATACTGCGATAAAAAATTATATTTTAAATGCTT
>CAZUSI010000054.1:0-10100 GCA_964623395.1 uncultured bacterium
TTTATTTCGTATTAAATGATGAAATGGAATGTGAAAAAATTCAAAAGGAAATTATAGAAATAATTGATGGTAAAAAAGTTGATGAGGAAATAATTGACCATATCAATAAATGTAATTTTTGTAAAGAATTTAAAGAATTTATTTTAAATTTAAAAGAAGAGTTTAATAAAATTGAAATTCTTGAACCTTCAAAATTTTTTGAAGAAAGATTATTGTCAAAAATTTTAAAGGAGCCCTTTTACTTAAAAATTTTGAGCTCTGCCATTTCCTCCTTTACCTTTTTGTATTTAATATTAATTTTTTATCTCGTTAAATCCTTTTCTATTAAAATTTTAATCTTTTTCTCAAAATTAACCTATTTATGTGAATTTTTCTCAAAAATTTTTTCTGTTAAAATATGTTATTTTTTACCACCTTTAATCTCCACCTATATTATTTTGAATATTTTTATTTCAAGTTTCTCAATCTTTTATTTGAGAAAAATTTATAAGGAGGTGTAAGATGAAAAAATTGTTGTTCATATTTTGCATAACAAATCTTTTAATTTCAAAGGAAATATACAAAGTAGAAAAAGATGAAGTGATTAAAAAAGGGCTTACAATAATTGGAAATTCTGTCCTTATTGAAGGGAAAGTGGATACAGATGTTGTGATTATAAATGGTGATTTATCCTTATATGGAGAAATTAAAGGAAATGTTGGAATAATTGGAGGTGATGCATATCTTTATTCTGGTTCTAAAATTGGTGGTGATATTATAGTTTTAGGGGGGAAAATATATAAGGAAAAAGATGTAAAAATTGAAGGAAACATTACACAAATGGGAATTGGACCCCTTAATCTTTTTTTAAAACTTCTTCCCCCTTATTCTCCAAAAGAAACAAAACTTGAAATATTAAAACCAGAAACTCCTAAAAAAGAAAAGAAAAAATTTAACCCCTTTAAAACATTATTCTTATTAATATGGGGATTTTCACTTTCTATTTTAACTTTAATAATAACAATTGTCGCACCAAATGGAGTTGAAAATATGGAAAATTTTATAGAAAAGAAAATGAGTTATTCTTTTCTTGCTGGTTTCTTAGCCCAAATACTTTTTGTTCCTACAATTTTAATTTTAATAATAAGTATTATTGGAATTCCATTAATTCCAATTTTCATAATTGCCTTCATTCTTTCACTTCTTATTTCCCTTACACCATCATCACTTTTTATTGGCAAAATTTTAAAGAAAAATCTAAATTTCTTACCAGATAAAAATTATCTTCTTTCCTTTCTTGGGTTAATCCTTTTATTTATAATATGGATTGTTGGAAATCTTTTAAGAATTGGAGGCTCAATTTTTAGCATCTTTGGTTTCATCATCAATTTATTAGCAATTTTCCTTCTTTATCTTTATTTTACATTTGGACTTGGTGGATTAATACTTTCAAGATTTGGAACAAAAAAATTTTAAATGGAATTTAATGATGAATATATTGAAAAACTTAAAAGAAAAGATGAAGATGCTTTAAAAAATTTTATAGATGAGTTTAAAATTCCACTTTTTAATTACATTTATAGAATAGTTTATAATAGAACTGATGCAGAAGATCTTCTTGAAGAAACATTCATAAAAATTTTTAAAAATATAGATAAAATTGATTTTAAAGGGAATTTTAAATCCTTTATTTTTAAAATTGCAAGAAATTCCTGCATTGATTTTTTTAGAAAAAGAAAAAATGTAATTCCCTTTATGGATGAAATTTATGAAAAAGAGGATAAATTTTATGAAAGGATGGAATTAAAGGGGAAAATTGAAAGGGCTCTTTCCTTTTTAGAAAAAGATGAAAGAGAAATAATAATTTTAAAATATATGGAAAATTTCAAAATAAAAGAAATTGCAGAAATTCTTGATATTCCTGAAAATACTGTAAAAACAAAAATTTTTAGAGGATTGAAAAAATTAAGGGGGATAATAGAAGGAAAAGAAAAAGGTTAATTTTTTGACTATAAAAAAATAAATCCCTTATAATAAAAATCCTTTCTTTAAAAGGAGTAATTTGTGGGTTATCTTGGTTTCTTTATATTTTTCCTTCTTATCCTTTTTATAGGAATTTTAATAGTTTTACTTCCAAAATTTCTTGCACCAAAGGTTTATGAGGAATATAAATTAAATCCATATGAATGTGGAGAAATCCCTGTAACTGAGGAAGCATGGTCAAGATACAACATAAGGTTTTATCTTCTTGCAATTTCTTTTATAATATTTGAAGTTGAAGGTGTTTTTCTCCTTTTATGGGCATTAAATCCAAAAAATCTTGGAATTGCAGGATTCGTTGAAATTGCAATCTTTGTTATAATACTTTTTCTTGGATGGATCTATCTTCTTTTAAAAGGAGTGATAAAATGGGAATGAAGGATAAATATATTTATGGCGAAGGTTTTTTAAAATTTTCTGAATTTGTAAATAAGTTTCCTGGTGGAAAAGTTCTTTTAGCAAATACTAAGAAAGTTTTTGCATGGGCAAGGAAATCATCAATTTGGCCATTAACATTTGGACTTGCTTGCTGTGCAATTGAAATGATGTGCACATATGCATCAAGATATGACCTTGATAGGTTTGGAGTAATATTAAGGGCAACACCAAGGCAGGCAGACCTTATGATTGTTGCAGGAACAGTTACAATTAAAATGGCTCCTGTTATAAAAAGGCTTTATGAACAGATGCCAAATCCAAAATGGGTTATTGCAATGGGTTCATGTGCAATATCTGGTGATTTTTATAGAAATGTATATTCAGTTGTCCCTGGTGTTGATAAAATTATTCCTGTTGATGTATATGTTCCCGGATGCCCTCCAACACCAGAAGCATTAATTGAGGGAATTGAACTTTTGAAGAAAAAGATTATGGAGGAAGTATGAAGGAATTAATTGAAGAATTAAAAAGTAAATTTAAAATTGAAGAAAAAGATAATTTTCTAATATTTGAAAAGGAAAAAATTAAGGAAATTTTTAAATTTTTAAAGGAAAAGGGATTTAATTTCCTCTCTTTTATAACTGCTATCCATTATAAAGACTATTTTGAAGCTGTTTATTGTTTAAGAAATATAAATATTAACGAAATTATTTTTTTAAAAACAAAGATAAATGAAAATGAGGAAATTGAATCTTTATGCGAAATCTACAAAGGTGCAAACTGGATGGAAAGGGAAATATACGATTTGTTTGGAATAAAATTTAAAAATCATCCTGATTTAAGAAGAATACTTTTACCTGAAGATTATGAAGGTCATCCACTTAGAAAAGATTTTAGAATAGATACCCCCTATAAAAATTGGAGGTAAAATGGAAATAAATAGAGTTGAATCAAATGGATTTGAAGAATTATGGGTAAATATGGGGCCACAACATCCTGCATCTCATGGAGTTTTTAGAATGCAAATTAAAGTAGATGGTGAAGTTATTAAAGAAGTTATTCCTCATATTGGATATTTGCATAGGGGTGTTGAAAAACTTGGCGAATTTTTAACACCTGTTCAATTTTTACCTGTTCTTGATAGAAATGATTATCTTTCTTCTGTTAGTAACGAATTTCCATTTGCACTTGCAATTGAAAAACTTGCAAATATAAATGTCCCTGAAAGAGCAGAATATTTAAGGGTAATTGCTGCTGAACTTATGAGGATTTCATCACATCTTGTTTTCTTTGGAACCTTTTGTCTTGATATGGGTGGTGCACTTGGTGGTGGTTCAACAATATTTTTATATGCTTTTAGAGAAAGGGAAAAAATACTTGATATATTTGAAAAGTGGACAGGTTCAAGAATGCATTTAAATTTAATAACATTTGGTGGAGTAAGATACGATATTTATCCTGGATTTGATAAGGATTTAAAGGATTTTTTAAAGGACTTTGAAAATAAGATAAAAGAATATGAGGATATGATTGAAAATAATCCTGTATTTCTTGCAAGAACAAAAAAAGTTGGAATTTTACCAAAGGAAATTGCAATGGAATATGGATGTTCAGGACCTGTTTTAAGGGGCTCTGGTGTTAAATTTGATTTAAGAAAGGCAAAACCTTATTCAGTTTATAATAAATTTGAATTTGAAATACCATCATTTCCAGATGGTGATGTTTATTCAAGATATAAGGTTAGAATATTGGAAATGAAAGAGTCAATTAAGATTTTAAGACAAGCAATAGAAGGAATTCCTTCTGGTCCTATAAATTCTTTAATGCCTGTTAAGGTTAAAACTTCTATTAAGTTAAAAGAAGGAGAAGTTTATGAGGCAGTTGAATCACCAAGGGGAGAAAATGGTGTTTATATTGTTTCTGATGGAAGATTTGGTCTTTATAGGGTAAAATTGAGAACACCAACTTTTTATAATTTATCAGTTATCCCTTATCTTTTAAAGGGAGCACTTATTGCTGATGTTGTTGCAATACTTGGCTCCCTTGACCCTGTTTTTGGAGATGTGGACAGATGAATGCATTAATTAATTCTTTAATTTATGGGATTGTTATTCTTTTAATTGTTTTTACAATTGTTGCCTATTTGACATGGATTGAAAGGAAATTTGCTGGAAGAATGCAATCAAGAATAGGTCCTTATTATGTGGGAAGACCTCATGGATGGCTCCAACCACTTGCTGATGTTTTAAAATTAATTTTAAAAGAGGAAATAACACCAAAAAATGTTGATAAATTAATCTATAATATTGCCCCTTTTGTTGTTCTAATTGCATCACTACTTTTATTTGCAGTTTTACCATTTTCAGAAAAGATAATAATTTCAAACTCATCTATAGGTGTTCTTATTTTCCTTGCAATATCTTCACTTATAATAATTGGGGGATTTATGGCTGGATGGGCTTCAAATTCAAAATATCCATTAATTTCAGCAATAAGGGGAGGTGCTCAAATAGTTTCCTATGAAATCCCTTTATTATTTTCAATAATTGTTCCATGTATTATTGCAGGTTCATTAAATCCAATAGAAATTGTTAAGGCACAAAAAATATGGTTCATACTTTATCCAGTTATAGGGCAAATTTCCTTTTTAATATTTTTAATCTCAGGGCTTGCAGAAGAAAATAGAACTCCTTTTGATATTCCAGAGGCAGAAAGCGAACTTGTTGCAGGATTTACTGTTGAATATTCTTCAATGAAATTTGCAATGTTTTATGCAGGAGAATATGCACACCTTTTAGCACTTTCAGGACTTGGAACAATATTATTTTTAGGAGGATGGAAAGGAGCATTTTTACCTGGCCCTTTATGGTTTGCAATAAAATCTATAATATTATTTTTAATACTTTTATGGATAAGATGGTCCTATTTAAGGGTAAGAATTGACCAACTTCTAAAATTCTCCTGGAAATTTTTATTCCCCATTTCAGTTTTAAATATTCTTTTAGCAGGTTTAATAGTTATTCTAAAATAGGAGGGAAAATGGTAAAAGCACTTTATATTACCTTAAAAAATCTTTTCAGAAAACCTGTAACAGTTATGTATCCTGATAAAAAAAGGGAAATGCCAAATAGGATGCGCTCACCATTATTTGCATTAACAAAAGATGAAGATGGTGTTATAAAATGTATTGCTTGTAAATTGTGTGAAAATATATGTCCTTCAAATGTAATAAAGGTTATACCTTCAAAGGAAAAAAATGAAAAGGGAAGACCTTATCCAGAAGAATATGAATTAAACCTTTCAGCATGCCTTGCTTGTGAATATTGTGTTCAAGTATGTCCAAATGATGCAATTGTAATGATAAGAATTTTTGGATGGGCAACAAAAAATAAAGAGGATTTAATTTTGAGAAAGGAAAAATTACTTGAAAATTATGAAAAATATAAGGATTTAATTTCAGAATGCACAGGCGAATTTTTAAGAAAAATGCAAACACCAAGGAGGTAAAAATTGATAAATAAAATTTTATATGTAATTTTTTTAATTTTAATAACATTTTTTTCAATTTTAACAGTTTTTCATAAGGACTTAATGAAATCTGCCCTTTCGCTCGCCTGCGTTCTATTTTTAACAGGTTTCCTCTATATTTCCTTTGGATTTGAATTTTTGGGATGGATACAAATCTTACTTTATGTTGGTGGAATTGTTGTTTTAATCTTATTTGTTATTATGCTTGCAAGGGAATATGTTGGTAAGCCATTAGAATCAGGATTTAGAAGAATACTTCTTGGTGGAATAATTTCAGGAATTATTTTTATTTTCCTTATATGGATTATTTCAGTTGCAGAATTTCCAGAAATTAAAAATTTTGAAAAGGATCCCTTAAAATCCTTACCAGATTTAATTTTTAAAAGTGATTATCTACTTCCCTTTGAAATTCTTTCCCTTTTACTTCTTGCAGCACTTTTTGGAGCAGTTGTTTTAGCAAGGAGGGAATGATGGGAATAAAAGGAATTTTATTGATTTCTGCAATCATGTTTTCACTTGGTATTTTTGGTGTATTGACAAGGAAAAGTGCTCTTGGAATACTCATTGCAATTGAACTTTTATTTAATTCAGCAAATTTAAATTTTGCAGCATTTGGAAGACTCTTTGGAAATCCTGAAGGAAGCATTTTCCCTTTATTTGGAATTGGAATAACTGTTTGTGAAGTTGCAGTTGGTTTTGCAATCATTTTTTATCTTTATAGAACAAGAAAGACAACAAAAGCAGATGAAGTTGATATTTTAAAAGGATGAAATTATGATAGGTATTTTTGCATTAATTTCATTTTTATCACCATTTTTTGCATTTATAATCATAGGGTTTTTCATAAGAAAATATGGAAAAATTTCAGCATACCTATCAATAATATGCGTTTTAAACTCTCTAATTTTCTCAATCCTGAATCTAAATTCTCTTTTAAAAAATCCTGGTGAATACTTTCTTGAATGGCTATGGCTTTCTCAAAAGATTTTTACCTTTAAATTTGGAATATGGGTTGATTCGCTTTCTTCCTTAATGCTATTTGTTGTTGCACTTGTTGCTTCAATGGTCCAGATTTATTCAATTGGATATATGAAGGAGGAAACACCGCCATCACTTGGAAGATATTATGCATATCATTCTTTATTTACATTTTCAATGATGGGACTCGTTTTATCAAAAAACCTTCTTGAACTTTTTGTATTCTGGGAACTTGTTGGACTTTGCTCTTACCTTTTAATAGGTTTCTGGTTTTATAAACCATCTGCTGCAAAGGCAGCAGTTAAGGCTTTCTGGGTAACAAGGTTTGGTGATGTTGGATTTATGATAGGGATTTTATATCTTTATAAAAATACAGGATGTTTTGAATTAAAGGATTTGATTTCAAAAATTCCTGAAATCCCTGAAAAGGTTATAATTATTGGTTCTCTTTTACTCTTTTTGGGTGCAATAGGAAAATCAGCACAATTCCCTTTACACATATGGCTTCCTGATGCAATGGAAGGACCAACTCCTGTATCTGCATTGATTCATGCAGCAACAATGGTTGCAGCAGGAGTTTATATGGTTGCGCGTCTTTTCCCTTTATTTTCTTCATCAGAGATAGTTCTTGGAATAATTGCAATCATAGGTGCTTTTACAGCAGTTTTAGCATCAACAATGGCAATAGTTCAAGAGGATATTAAAAGGGTTTTAGCATATTCAACAATTTCACAACTTGGTTATATGATGGCAGGACTTGGAAGTCATAATTTAAATGCAGGATTTTTCCATTTATTTACCCATGCATATTTTAAAGCACTTCTCTTTTTATGCGCAGGATGTGTTATACATGCAGTCCATTCAAATTCAATATGGGATATGGGAGGAATTTTCAAGAGAATGCCAATAACAAGCATATCATTTTTAATAGGTCTTTTAGCACTTTCAGGAATACCTCCTTTTTCGGGATTTTTCTCAAAGGAAGAAATTTTACATTCAGCATATTTATCAGAATTTAAAATTCCCTTTTATCTTTTAATTATAGGTGTATTTTTAACTTCCTTTTATATGGCAAGAGTTTTCTTTGTGGCATTTTTGGGAAAAGAAAAAAACAAACATATTCATGAAGCACCTTATTCAATGACAATTCCATTAATTATTCTTTCATTATTTTCAATTTTCTCAGGATTTTATAAAGAAGGAATTTATAAATTTCTTGGAGAAAAAATTGAAAATCATCACTCTTTAAAATTTTTACCATTTATTTCATTAATTCTTGCCCTTTCAGGATTTTTCCTTGCTTATCTTTATTATTATTCAAAAAGATTATCACCTGAAAAAACAAAAGAAAAAATATTACCAGTTTATAATCTCGTTTATAACAAATACTATTTGGACCATATTGCTGAATGGATTTATTCCAAGATTGTATTAAATCTTTCATTTCTTGCTGCATGGTGGGATAGACATGTTGTTGATGGGACCGTTAACTGGGTAACATATACAACAGGAAGAATTGGAAAGGGATTAAGGAGTTTACAAACAGGAATAATTCAGGATTATTTAATTTACATTGCAATTGCCTTTATTATCATAGGATTTATAATTTTTCAAATATTTTAAAAATTGAACTTAATTTTATTTTTAACTTTTTTTCTTGAAATCTTTAAAAATCCAGTAACTTCAACATTTGGTGAATCAAGAGAAACAAGATTCCATCTTGGTATTGATTTTTCAACTTTTAGAAAAAAAGGGGTTCCAATTTATTTTCCCTTTGAATTAGAAGTCATAGGATTAAAAGTAAATTTTAGTGGATATGGTAAGGTTCTTTATTTAAAAAATAAAAATGGAGATATATATGTTCTTGCTCATCTTGATAGATTTAACAATATCATTGATTCAATTGCCTTTGAAAAACTTTTAAAAACAAAGGGAAATGAAATTGAAATATTTTTTGAAAATGGAATAAAAATAAGTGAAAATGAAACAGTTGCCTTTGTTGGAAATACAGGATGTTCTTATCCACATCTTCACCTTGAAATAAGAAAAAATATGGAGGTTGCAATAAATCCTTTAAAATTTATAGAAATTGATGATACAATTTCTCCTTTTATAGAAAAAATCCTTTTAATCCCACTTGGTAAAAGCATAATAAATTCCTCATATTTTCCATTAATTGTAAAAAAAGGGGTTGAAAAAATTTTTGGAGGTGGTGAATTTTGGATATGGATAAAAGGTTATGATAAATGGGAAAATGGAAATAGGTCTGGTTTTTATGGAATTAAGATTTTTAAAGATGATACTTTAATTTATATAAAAAAAATGGATAGTATTTTAATAGAAAATCAAAGGGAGGGTAATTATCTATATTTTAAAAAGGGTAAATATTATTCGCAGAGTTATTTTCATCCTTTTGAAATTTCCTTAAATATAAACAAAGATTCAAAAATAAAAGTTTTAGTTGAAGATTATAAAGGTAATAGTGATTCTTTAATTTTTGAAATTAAAAATGAAACAAAAGGTGGATTAAGAAAAGCCATCTTTCCATCTATATTTTATTCATTTGATGGAATTGCATTTAGGGAAGGAAAAAATGTTAATAAAATTTATGCAATTTTAAATGATAAAGAAATTGAAGTTGAAGGAATTGATTTTGGACTTTATAAGGAATTTAAATGGATTCCGCCAAAAGATTTTGAAGGGAAAGTAAAATTTATATTTGAAGGTAAAAATGGTGAAAAAGAAATATTTGTATTTTTCTCAGAAAATAAAGTTAAATCAAAAAATATAAATGGATTTGAAATTAAATATAAAAGTCCTTTCCCCCTTTTCTTCTATGCAGAAATAAAGGAAAAGGAAATTAACATTTTTCCTGACTTTGCAATATTTGATACACTTTTAATTAATAAAAATTTAAAGGAAAAGGAATACTTTGTTTATAATGGGAAAAAACTTGGCAAAAATGCCTTTGCTTTTAAAGGTGGAAAATTTGAAATAAAAGTTGATACAATACCTCCACATTTTAATGGTAATAAAATAATTTATTCAAAAGAAATTTTCAATCCAAAATTTTATATTTATGATAAGGAAAGTGGAATTGATGAAAAAAGCATTAAATTTTATATCGATGAAAAATTTTATCCTGTATATTATCATCCAATTTATGGAAAATTAACACTTTTCAAAAAAATAAAACT
>CAZUSI010000055.1:0-10041 GCA_964623395.1 uncultured bacterium
AAAAGCATAAAGGAAATAATGGAAGAAAATAAAATTATGACAATTATAACAAAAAATGGGGAAATTCAATTTGAGAAGAATTTCTTTGCAGAAGAAGATGGAATTTTATATATGATTTTGGAGAGCGAAAAAAATCTTGAAAATATAAGAAATAATCCAATTGTCAATTTTTTCATTCAAGGTGAAAAACCTGATAGAATTTTAAAAGGGAAAGGAAAAGCTGAAATTCTTGGCGAACCAAAAAATTTACCCGATATAAGAAAAATAATTTTTAGAAAATCATTTGAGGCAATCATTCCTTGTAAAAGAGTAGAAGGGATAAAAATAATAAGGGTAAAACCTTATGAATTTGAAGTAAGGGATTTAAAGGAAGGTAAAATATTTTATGAAAAGATAAGTATTTCTGATGAAGAAATAAGAATTTTGAAGGAAATGAAAAAGAAAATTCCGAAATGGAAGATTTATTTTAAAGCAACAAGACCTTTTGCCTTTCCTGCCTCTTTTATTCCAGTTATTATAGGAACATTTTTATCTTCCAATTTTAATTTCTGGCTTTTCCTTTTAACAATTTTAGGTATTCTTTCCTTTCATGCAGGTATTAATGCCTTAAATGACCACATGGATCATAAATATGGTGTTGATGACTATCTAACAATTGGCTCAAGCAGAGTTTTACAAGATGAAATTATGAGTGAAAAGGAACATTTATTACTTATTATAATTTTGCTTTTAATTTCTCTTATATGCGGAATTGTTTTAACTTATATAAGGGGAATTTTCCTTTTAATTATTATTTTAATAGGAGCATTTCTTGGTATATTTTACCAGTTAAAGCCACTCGGATTAAAATATAGAGGTTTAGGTGATATCTCAATATTTTTTGCCTTTGGACCTTTACTTTCTCTCGGTTCTTATTATGTTCAGGAAGGAAAATTTTCATGGATTCCCTTTATTCTTATAATTCCCGTTGCCTTAATAACTGTTGGTATTCTACATGCCAACAATTTTAGAGATATTGAAGAGGATGCAAGGGCAAAAGCAACAACAATTGCAAATTTAATTGGTTATAAGATTTCTTCCTATTACTATCTTGCCTTAATATTAACTCCTTATCTTTTAGTTTTAATTTTTGTAATTCTAAAACTCCTTCCTTACTGGTCCCTTATTGTATTCTTTACTTTAAAAGAAGCAATAAAAAATATAAAAATTGCCTTTAACCCTTCATTTTTTGATTTTGTTATGCTTGACCTTTTAACTGCAAAACTTGATTTAGCATTTGGTTTTCTTTATTTTATAAGTATTTTGCTTGCAAGGTAAAAGAATTTTTGAATTTTTACTTTTCTTTTTCTTTTATTTATCTTCCTCATTTATTTTTAATGCAAGATTAGATTTTTTTGAAATTTTCAAATTTTTTCTCTCCTTTGGATTTTTTTTAATTTTAAGAATAAATGAAGAGGAAAAAGATTTAAAAAAAATTCCCTTCTTAATTTTAATTTCCTTTTTTTCTTCAATTTTCCTTTTTAAAAGCTCTTATTTTTTAAAAAAATTTTATCTTCTTTTTATTTTCCTTTCTCTATTTTTTAAATATGAAAAAATAAGAGAATATTTTAACAAAAAATTTATTTTAAAAGATTTTTTTTATTCTTTTTTAAATTTATATTTACTTTTCCTTCTTTATCCCTTTAAATTCCCATTTTTCCCTGAAATTATTTCAATCTTTTTTGCCTTTTTTATAATAAATTTTTTGAAATATTTTTCTGAAAAAGTAAATTTTCCCTTTGAAGAAAAACTTGGAATTATGACATATTCAAAATATTTTGGGTTTTATACTTCAATTTTCTTTATCATTTCTTTTTATTTTTCCTCCTTTTTCATATTCCTTTCTTTTTGGTATGGATGCAATTTAAGTTTTATATATGCAATTTTTCTTTTATTTTTCTTTTTAAAGGCAATGTTTTTCATTTTTTTAAGATTTATAAGTAAAAAAGAAGGGCTCTCTAAATTTTTAAAAGAAGAGGCAATTTTTTATAAAAATGGAATATTTTTTTCTTTTATAATTGAAGGAATTTTGAAAATTTTAAATTTGAAAATTTAAACTCCTTTCCTTAATAATTTAAAAAGTTTAAGGAGGTTTTTATGGATGATGGTATGCGATTTAATACAGGATGTATTCATGGACCAAAACCTTATAGAGATTCAAATAAAAGGGATGTAATTCCTCCTATTCATATGTCTTCCACATATTTTTTTGAAAATGCAGAGCAGGGAGGAAAGCTTTTTACAGGTGAAGAAGAAGGTTATATATATACAAGGCTTTCAAATCCAACTGTAAAAATTCTTGAAGAAAGAATTGCATTTCTTGAAAAGGGAGAGGATGCTTGCGCTTTTTCATCAGGTATGGCTGCAATAACAAGTGTTTTGCTTTATTTCTTAAAGCCATGTGAAAAATTAATTTATTCTGAGCCCCTTTATGGTGGAACATTTGCTCTTTTGAAACTTCTAAATGAAAAATTTGGAATTGAATCTATACCCATAAAGGCAAAAAATTTTTTAAAGGAACTTAAAGAGAAGATTGAAAAAATCAAGCCAAAACTTGTTTATATTGAAACACCTGCAAATCCAACCCTTGATATATTTGATATTGAGGGGGCCTCTTGTATATGTAAAAATTATAATATACCACTTATTGTTGATAATACATTTGCAACTCCTTATCATCAAAGACCTATTGAAAAAGGAGCAGATGTTGTTGTTCATTCTTTAACAAAATATTTAACAGGTCATTCTGATGCAATTGGAGGTATTGTCATTTCAAAAAAGGAAATTATAACCTCTTTAAAGGAACATTATCTTACTCATCTTGGAGGTTGTCTTTCACCTTTTAATGCATGGCTTACTTTAAGGGGGATTAAAACACTTCCTTTGAGAATGGAAAGGCATTCTTATAATGCAATGAAACTTGCTGAATTTTTAAAAAATCATAAAAAAATTGAAAAGGTTTTTTATCCGGGTCTTAAAGATTTTGAAGGACATGAGATTGCAAATAAGCAGATGGAAAATGGTTTTTCAGGTATGCTTTCTTTTATAATAAAAGGTGGGAAAAAGGAAGCAATAAAATTTTTGAATTCCTTAAAAATATGCACACTTGCTGTTTCACTTGGTGCAGCTGAAACACTTGTTGAACATCCTGCTTCAATGACACATTCCACATATTCTGATGAAGAGCTTCAAAAAGCAGGAATAGATCCTGGACTTATAAGGGTTTCTGTTGGACTTGAGGATATAGAAGATATAATAAAGGATTTTAAAAATTCATTAGAATAATGGGCGGACCAGGAATTGAACCTGGGACCTCCTGCTTGTAAGGCAGGCGCTCTCACCCCTGAGCTATCCGCCCTTATTCAACAATATTAGGAGTTAAAAAGATTACAATTTCCCTTTCACTTTGTTCTCCAACAGTTCCACCAAAAAGTCTTCCAATAAGGGGTATTCTTGACAAAAATGGAACTCCTTCTCTTGTTGATTGTGTTTTATATTTTATTAATCCACCGATAACAGCAGTTTCTCCATTATTTAATAAAACTCTTGTATCAGCAAAATTTGTAAGTATTTCAATACCTCCTGGAAGCTGTGCACCTGGTTCTGAAACTTCTGTATGAATATCAAGTGTTATTTGTTTATTTACATTAACATGTGGAGTTACTTCAAGTCTTATTCCAACATCAACAAATTGAACTATTGGGTTCCCTGCTTGGTCTCTTGTAATATATGGAATTCTTGAACCCCCATGTATTCTTGCTTTCTGATTATTTAAAACAGTTATCTTTGGATTTGATATTGTTTTTACAAGTTTTCTTTGTTCATACATTGATATAACATTATCTATTAAAGCACCTCTTGCTATTATTCCAACTTGTCCAAAAAGTGTTGGTGCACCTGGCATAGCACCAGGAGATGCTCCTCCTGAAAGTTCTCCTGCAAATCCTATTCCCCTTAAATTTTTAATATTCCATTGAACACCCATCTGGTCCAAAGCACCTTTATTTATTTCAAGTATTCTTGAATCAATTGCTACTTGATATACAGGTGTATCAAGTGATTTTATAAGAGATGCCACCTTTTCATGAACTTCTTCAATATCTGTTATTATTATTGCATTTGTCCTTTCATCAACTTCAAGTTGTCCTTTTGAAGTTAATAATTTTTGAACATTCTTTTTTGCCTCATCAGCAACTGCATATTGTAAAACATAAACTTTTGTTATAAGGGGTTGTAATAGTTTTGCCTCTTCTTCTGTTCTTTTCCTTTTAATTTCTTCTTCTCTTATTTTTTCGGGTGGTGCAATTCTATAAACTCCATTTTCATAAATGTATGAAAGACCAACAGTTCTTAAAGCAAGTTCAAATGCCTGTTCCCATGGAATATTTTCAGCACGAAGTGTTACTTTCCCTTTTACTTCTTCTCCAAATACAACATTAAGTCCTACATATTCTGCAATTGCCTTTATGACAGTAACAATATCAGCATTTTCAAGATTTAATGAAATTCTAATTCCCTTTTGAGGTGCAATTGAAGGTGTTGCTGGTAAAGGTAATGCATGAAGTGTAGATGGTGGTGCTTCCGGTGCTTTTCCTGAGAGTGTCAATCCTTTAAAATTTCCTCCTGTTTCATATAAAGTTAATAATATGTTTCCATTTTGTCTTTCATCTTTATAAGAGAAAGTTCTTTCAAGATTTATAACAAATCTTATAAAATTACCTTCTTCAAAGGGTTCAATAGAAATTGTTGTTATTCCACCAGCATAAACAGTATATATTCCAGAAGATATTTCTGTTTTTGCATTCTGAACATCAATCAAAATTTGAGCGGGCACTTCTCTTGAAAATATTGTATAAGAAACTGCTTTTTCAGAATATAATATCAATTTTGTATTTTTTCCTTCAGGCACAATTTCTATATCTTTTATTTGGGAGAAAAGAGTTCCTATTATTATCCCTATTAAAAGGGCAACTTTTGTTTTTATTTCCATATAACCTCCCTTTTCATTCTAAATAATTTATAAAAATTTTTTAAAAATTTACTTGACATTTTTTAAATTAAGCATTATAATTATATACAAAATGAATTTATTTGTCAAGGAGTAAAGTATTTTTAAAAAGGAGGTTTTTGTGAAAGGTAAAATTTTTTTAATGTATATAGGTGTGATAGGTCTTATAATAGGATGCAGGTCTGCCTCTGTGGAAAAGGAGTCTCTAATTGTAAATCTTGAAAATACTTCTTTTAATTCTGATATAATTACGCTTAAAGATACTGTTATTATTTTTAAATATGATACTCTTAAAATTAATTTCTATTTTGATTTTCCTGATACAATTGGTGGTTTTAATCCAAAATGTTTAATTGACAGTTTCTGTATAACTTTTTATAATGAAAAAGATGGAAAAATAAAGTTTATAAGAAAGGATGGTGGAGAGTCTTTAGATTCACTTCATTTTAAAACAAACATCGTAATTTTACCGAGGAGATGGACAGAAGCAAAAATTGATATTGTTCCTTCGTGGTTAAAGGCTTTTTATAATCCAATATATGATATGCATAAAAATAATCCATATGCAAGTCCAAACCCTTTAAAAACACGTGCCCATTATAAAATTTTTGCCCATGAAATTAATACAAGAAGAAATTTTATAACAGAATTTGATATAAGTGTTGTATTTGCAAATTTTGCTGACGAGTAAATTTTAAAAGGAAAAGGTTAAATTTTTTTCTCTTGAGTTTCCTTTTGTATCAGTAATTTTTATTCTTAAAATTATATTTTTAACATTTCCTTCTATTTTCCCCTTTATAACTCCATTTTCGTCAATTTCAATTCCTTTAACATTTGATGAAACAATTTCAAACTTTAAATTATCTCCATCAGGGTCATAAGCATTTATTTTGTATGTAAAATAAGGATAGGAGGATAATTTTATTTCATTTTCTTTTAAATCTATAAAAGGTGGACTATTTGAAACAATTGCACTTATTGTGATAAAATTTTTTGATTTCTCTTCACCATCATAAGCATAAACAATTGCTTCTAAAAGCTCATTTTCCTTTAATTTTTGAGGGAAAAAATTTATTCCTTCTCCCTTTTTCTCACCATTTATATACCATTCAACTAAAAAAGACAAATTATCATCATCAATATCTTTTCCTTCTGCTTTTACTTCAATTTTATCTGTGATTGTTAAAATTGTTTCAGGTAAAAATTTTGCAGAAATTATTTCAGGTGCTGTATTTCTAATAAGGGCAGGGGCTGTTTTATAGGGTTTTCCATGTTCTTTACCATCGTATGGAGTTATAACAGCATAGAGGGTATCTCCCTTTTTAAAATTATGAGTTTCAATCTCTTTACCCTCATAAATCTTTTTACCGTTTAAAAACCATTCTATTTTATAAGTTATATCATCTCCATCTTTATCCTTTGCCTTAATTAAAGCCCCTGCCCTTTCATTCTTTTTTAAATTTTCCGGTTCTATTTTTGCAGATAGAATCTCAGGTGGATTATTTAATTTTATTCCTTTTTCTTTTTTACAGCAAATAAAACCTATAAGGATAAGAAAAATAAAAAACTTTTTCATCTTTCCCTATAAATTTCTTTCCAGTATCTTATATATTCTTCTGCCTTTTCCTTTCCACCAATATATTCTAAACCAATGACCTTTTTTGTATTTCCAACAATTTCAGGAATTGTTTCATGAATTCCCTTTGTTATAACATGAATTACAAAAAGTGCAGGATATTCTATTTTATCAATTAAAATTGGATTTGAAAGTGTATCCTTTAAAAATTCTTTATTTAAAGAAATCATTTCATTTATGTTTTTTTCAAGAATTAATTCACCATTTTCTCCAAGGTCTATTTTATTTCCTTCAATTTTATAAACAACTGAATAAAAGGAAATTGTATATTCACCTTTTTCAAGTTTTATTTTTTCCTCACCTAAAAGAAAACCCATTAAAAAAGTTAAAATTATAAAAATTTTTTTCATTTTTCACCTCCCTTTCCATAGAATAAGTCCACCCCTTGGATTAAGGGGTGGATGTACATCCCAGCTTCCTGGTTTTCCTTTAATTTGTATAAATACTCTTTCTTCACTTGCTCCTATCCACATTGTTGGTTCAGAAGGTATTCCTCCTCCAAGTTCAATCATCGGAAGTATTATATTTCCTTGAACTCCAAGTATTGGTGATTTATATGCTGTTCCTGTTATGTAATATAAAGCATATAATCTTCCTGTTCCTCCAAATTGACATATATCTCCTGATATTGGAGTGTAAGTTGTAAATACAACTGCTCCTCCTATAATTAATGGTCTAAAAAGTGTTCTTTCACCGGTAGCAGTTAATTCCCTATACCATCCCTTTTTTGCACTTACCATATCAACAAATTGTTCCCATGTATATGTTGAATTACCTATTTTAACAGTTCCATCATCATAAACTGTAACATTTGTAACATTGAAAAGGTCTGCATATGTATAAATGCTTACTGTATCATCCTTAATTCCAACAAATACCTGTCTTTCTATATCTCCTTTATCACCATCATAAAATAATCTTCCTGTTCCAAAATATATCCATAGATTTCCATATTCATCAAGTGTTGCTCCACCTGCTGATGTTATAGGTTTTCCAAGGTCAATGACAGTGCTTAAAGACCAATTATTTGGATTTTCGTCTCCATGTGTTTTAATCCTATAAATTCTTCCGTTGAAATTTGGATTTGTTTGTGTTCCTGTATATGAATATGTTCCAAAATAGATTAAATCAACTGTATAATCAAGACCAATGTCAACTGATATTATATCTGAAACCGAAGAATTTGCTTCTGGAACTGTAAATGTTTTTAAAATATCCCCTGTTTTTAAATCAATTATATAAATTTTTGCATTCTGATTTGAAAATCCTGAACATGTATTAGGTCCTGAACCACAAACAAGGAACCATTTTTCTCCAACTTTAACAACATTTGGATATGGAACTGTATATGAATAATCGGGTAAATTCTTTTCCCATAAAAATGAAGGATTTGTCGGTTCTGTAACATCTATGCAAAAATATGAAGATGAAAGTATATTTCCAGAAAGATTATAAGGGGAACCACCAAGTCTTGCAGAACCTATTAATAGTGTTCCAAATCCTCCTATATGGAGATTATCAGGTGTAAATATTTTTGCATCTGTTGGATATGGTTTTAAATCAACATAATAGACATGGCAATAATCAGGATATTTTAGCCATTTTAAATGTGGTAAAAGATTAAAGGGAATGTATGCCCATATTTCTTTTCCAGGAGTAATTCCCATTGGGTCAAGAATTCCCGGTTCACATACTTCTAAATTTTGTGGAACAAATCTGCCAACATTAAAGGCATGGACCATTCCATCATTTGCTCCTACATAAACAACACCTCTTCTATCTTTATAAGCACTATAAAATTCCTTATAATCAGCATCAAGATAAAGTAAATCATATCTTTCCATTGGTTTTTGGACAAAAATAGGTGATGAATAAACAATATCTCCAAGTTTCCATACTTTTCCTTCAATTTCCCTTTCCCTCCATTTTAAATAATCAACACCCCTTATGTAATTTATAAGTGATTCTGCAAAATAAATTGAAGGAACATCAAGATATGGTAATATTAAATTTTTGTTTGAAACAGAAAAATCAATTATTTCAGAAGATTCAATTCTTTTATTGTTGTTTAAATCAACCCATGTCTTTATATTCCTTTCACCTGGTGTTGCATTCCATAACCATTTTCCTCCATCCCATAATGGTTTTAAATCATCAAAACTTCCTTGACCAACAAGTTCAAAAGTATCCCTTTCACAATTAATCCCTTTATATTTATAAATTGTCATTGTTCCTGCTGGATTACATATATCTTGTGATTCAGAAGAAGAAAAACTAATAACATAATCGTTTTTCATATGAAGTGTTAAATTTCCTTCTGTTTCTTCTCTTAAAAGACCAAATTTATCAACCCATAAACCCTTAATTTCACCAAGCCAAGTTAAAAATCTTCCTCCTACAAGTTTTCTTGGATAATATAAGGCAAATGTTCCAATTCCTTCTCCTTTACTTGTTCCAGATACAATTGATACTGATGTTGCTGATGATGCACCTGCAATAATTCTATATATTATTTCCCTCATTGCCCTTTCAATCTCCTGTCCTGTTTGTGCTTCATAATAATTATCAGGAATTAAATTTCCATCCTTATCCCATTCATCATTTGATATGTTTGGATATCCATCAGGAATTAAATTGTTATTTTTATCCTCAAATCCACCAAAGCAAGCAACATCCTGGAAAAGTTCTTCACCTCCTGCACCAACTCCAAAACAGAAAAGTGTATAAAAGGTTAAATTTTGTGGGCATGGAAGTCCATATCTTGGCTCATTATCAGGTCTTAAATCTGTTATATGTGAATAATAGGCATAATCATCAGCAGGGTCATCACAACCAGAGCAGCAATCACCACCTATGTATGCTTTTTCAGTTCCTGTATAATAATTGCATAAATATCTTCCTGGAAAAGGACCTTGTGGCAGATGTGCCCAATCACTTGATACAGGTCGGTCGGAATTTGATTCACCATCACCTATTAAAATTATAAAACTTTTTCTACACCATGCACTTTGCGGATTTGATGGATTTCCTGTAAACCATGGGTCCTTATGCGTTCCAACCTGATTTATATTCCATTGATAAGCACCACTCCAATGAGGGGAAGTATATCTATAATAATGTATTGCTTCAAGAACAGCATCACCAACAGGTGTTCCACCACCAGGTATTATATTGTTTATTGCATTTATAAAAGGTTCCATATCAGGATCTTCATCTGTTTGATAAAGTTCTTTTATAACTTTTGCATAAGGTGATTGGTAAGTTGTAAATGTCATTAATCCAAATCTTGGTTTATCAGGATCCCAGTTCCCATCTAAATTCGTATCAGCAATTTCCCTTATAACACCAATTTTATATT
>CAZUSI010000056.1:0-9932 GCA_964623395.1 uncultured bacterium
GAATCTCATAAAGAGAATTATATGATATTAAAAATTTCTTTTTATCCATTCTTCGAATTTTGAAATTGGTACGACATGTACGTTTTCTCTCATTGATATTTCATTAGAATTCGTTGTGAGAATGCATATTTCATTATCTATTGGAATATCATTTAATTTTTTCTTTAATTGATTAAGCTTCTGAATATCCTTATTATTTAAATCTTTAAATTTACATTCTATCGGAATAAATATATGTCTATCTTCGTAATAAAGGATAATAGGTATATCGATTTCTTTTTCATTAATATTATCAATAATTTCTTCTTCACTTCCTCTTAACTTTAATAGCAAGTTATGTGTAGATAAAAACAATAGTTTAATTCGATTTAAAATTTTACGTATGTATAAATATGATATAACTTCAAACAATGTGCCTTTATTTTCTTTCACATAACTTTTTGAAAGAAGATATACATTTTCGATTCTTTTACCAGAAGAAATCGGATGATCACTTATCCTTTCTTTCTTCTCATCAAGATAAGCTTCATCCTTAAATATTAGAATTTCTGAGAATTTCTTTTCCTTTGTAATTTTATTAAAAAATGCTATATCATTCTCATTGAAATTGCAATTTTTAAAGATTTTCCCCGCAGCTTTTGCATTTACGATAAAATACTTATCGCTATCATAGATATATTCTTTTTCTTCTTTAACTTTTTCGAATAATTTTTCATACATTTTTACGAATTTAACAATATCATCAATTTTTAATTCTAATATCTTATTTAAATCATCATGATACTCTTTAAGCATACCTATAAAATGCTGATATTTTCCGCTCTCATAAATATTAATTTCAATTTTAGATCCAAAAAGTTTTCCTAATTCTTCCTTAAATATATAAAAGAAATACTCATCAAAATTACATATCATGTCTTTCTCAGAAATTTCATTAAAGTATCTATCTATTTCATAGATTATTTTACTTTTAATAAGATCCCTAAACGAATATACATAAGGATTTATAATTTTTCTAAGCTTTTCCTTTAATTCATTCTTAAGAAAATAAGGCTCATCTTCCGATTTTTCTTCTTGTAGATCAAAAAGAGGAATATCTATTTTAATCTTATTATGTTCGATCCTATCAAGATATTCACACTTTAATTGATTGACTTCCAAAGGTGATATATACATATACATAGCATTACTTTAACTGGTTAGATATAGCATATATTCATCTATCCCTATTTTCTTAATCGCTTCTTCCTTCTTAAGTAATACTTTTATATTGTTTTTTATTTCATTTTCTTCTTTCGGATTTTCTATGAACTCTAATATTTCTACAACACTTTGCTCTTTATTCAATCTAAGTAAACCGTATCCTCTACTCTTACTTCCGCCTATCGGTAAGCCTGCAATAGAAATATATTGCAAAGTTTGTGATAACAATTTTGCTTCTTTATCTTTTGGTATTATGTTATCTGCTATGATTTTGAAAGAAAAATTATTTTCTTTAGATGGAGATAAATACTCTATTGAATATAAATATCCCTCTTTTACAATGCCTTTCTTTCTATCTATTGAAGTTGAAGTATACGTTGATATAGGTATTTCTTCCACTTTGAAACGACCATCTGAAAATATTAACTTAGATGCGATGTTTCTAGAGCCAAATAATTTACATATTGGACATTTTTGTGAAAGATACAAATTTATTATATCGTTTTCAAACAATTCTTCTATTTTATCAATAGAGAATATTCCACTTTCCTTTAACCATTTTTTTGCTTTTTCACTATACTTTTTAGCTTCTTCTTTAATGTGAGTATCTTTCTCATGCCATTCTATTGCATCTTTCAATTCTTGATCATTTTCATTTATAAATATTCTTTTAGCTATCATCGTTGCTATATTTCTAAAAACTCCTTTTATCGATTCTGCTGGAACAAATGGAATTGGTTTTCCATTAATGTTAATCTTTACAATTTTCTTTAAAGTTCCTTCTAATCTTTCTCCTATATGCAATGGTTCTTCAATATCAAATACTAAGTTTAATATTGCTCTATTTTTAATTGTAATATCATAATAACTTTCCAATATCTGTATACACCTCCATAATATTTAATCCGACATTAAAAGGAGAAGAAAAACCTTTAACTTCAAATTCAGAAAGTAATTTTGATACTTCATCAATTTTTGTTTCATCCTTAATTTTATAAAAGTATAAAGTACCAGAGCTAAGACCTCTTACTTCTACTCTTGGTAGATTAGTATAAACACTATATCCTTTAAATACTTCGATAGTATAAGCGAGATAATTTACTTCATTAAATACTTTCATAGGATACAATCCATACTCACTAAGATCAATATCATATGAAAATCCTGTTTTATTAATCGTTAATATTGGCGTGAGAGCTCTTAATAAAATTATTCCATCTGCTTTTGAAATTGCTTCTTTAATTTCATTTGCTCTTTCTTCAATATATTTTTCATAATCAATTTCTTTAAATTCAACTTCAGTGATTCCCATACCTCTTGATATTCCTCTTCCCATTCTAACTTCCTCATTTTTTGGCTTATAACCTAACCATTTTTCTATTTTATCTTTAGAATCATAAATTAATCCTTCGAAAATCATGCCAGGATTAATTGTAACATAACTATATATCATTCCAAGCTCAGTTTGACCTAAAGCTCTATTCATTCCTATAGATTCCAATTGCATTTTCTTAATACTAAACTTTTTGTATTTTGAATTTTTAAAAATGACTAAACTTTTTACGGGTGAAATTGCAAACAAATGTCCAGAGGGGCATTTGTATGGTATATTAAACTTTTTAAAATTAAACTCTTTTAACAACTCTTTATTTTGTAATACTTCATTAACATATATTCCATCTTCACATATTTTGCAATCATGTAATAAAAAATGGGGAGGCCTACTTACTATTCCATCATCTACTGGATAAGCTGGATGAAAGTTTATCGATGCTTCTTTAGATTCTTCGCATACTTCTTTCACTTTTTGCTCTCTATATATCTTTGATAATATTCCACCTTTTATAGTACTTGGTTGTAAATAAAAAGTTTCACTTTGTTTTAAAACATTTCCAATCGTCAAATCTGAAATTTGAAGTGGAGAGATAACTTTAATTTTTATTCTATATAAACTCATATTCCTATCCCTTCCCATATATTTTTTATAATTTCATCTTCAAGCAATTCTTTTTGCACCTTACTTTCTGACCTAACAATCTTTACATTTACTAATCCACATTTACCAATTCTTTCATAGTTCAATTCTAAAATTGCAATAAAAAGAGCTCTTGCTTCTTCTAAATTCAATCCTCTACCATGAATAAAAGTTTCAAATTGAACTTCAAAAGGAATATACTCAACTGAGAATAATGCCCCCTCTTTTACTATTCTTATTTTATCATTTATCGTTGTATGTTTCAAAACAATTGTTTGAGTATTGATCTTTATAGGATCAACAAAAACTTTCGAAGGTTTATTATGAGGGCCTCCAAATAGTTTCACTACAATATCATCTGCAGCTGATAATCTTTCCGGATCAACAAAAAATGCTGCTTTATGACCTAATAAATTTGCAACTTTCATTAATGAAGTCCTTAATATTCCTTTTATGGTTGATGCTGGAATGTAAGCATACTGTTTTTCATTAATTGTTATCTTTTGAATAGGTACCTCAGCTCGAGTTTTAACTGCATATGCACTTCCTATGTTCAGTTTTTTAATAGTTGTAAATCTAATCTTAATATCCATATCAAATTCCACTTTCACCACCTCCTAAAATTTTAATCAAGATAAGTAAGTCAGCTAAGTTGAATGATTGAAAACCACTTTCTGATATTTCTAATAGATTCTTTAAGATTGTTTGAGCATTTATTCCTAATTCAGCTTCTAATTCAGATGAATATTTCGATGTAACATATGCTACTTTTAAGTAAAAATCACTTTCTCCCTCAATATTTATTGAAATAATGTCATTTATTATATTCTTCCTATGTTTAATAGCTTCTATGAAGCTTTCAATCTTATGTAGTTTTATCATTTTCTTTATGAAATCCTCATTCAATTTATCTAAATTGATTTCTTGAAGGTCTATATTTTCAAGCTTTCTTGGAAAAGCTAAACTTAAAAGTCTAAAAATTGAATGTTTTTCATTTATATCTGATAAAGTGTAAGTATGTCTATATTGCATACTTACTTTATCTCTCTTTGATAAAGTTTCCAATATTTCATCGATATACTCTGGAGAAAGACGTCCAGTATCAATATTGTAAAAAGCAATAGCACCCCTGAAATTGTTCTGTATATGGTCTAATGATCTAGAATGGCAAATTTCATAGCATAGTTTTCTACCACCATTATCTTTAGCATATCTATCTAATAAATGTCCTGCACAATCATATAATGGTATCAATGGATGTTTTGGTTTTGCTCCTACAATCGAGAGTGATAATGTTGATTTTCCACCAAGTGAATAATAATAATGATTAAGAAGATACAAGCTTAAAGGAATTGAAAGCCATGATGGAACTATTAACATTCCATCATCTCCACCTATATATAATATGCCCAATACGAATCTTAATGCATCTTCTTCAGAAATCTCTCTTAATATATTATAGAATCTATTTATAGCATCCTTTACAGCTTTATCTATTCTAATACTTCTTTCAAAAATATCTGTTATAGAAATTGCAGATGCCATAAATTGTCCTATAATATTACCATCAAACCTTATAATAGCAAGATTTTTATACTCTTCTATAGGAAGGATTTTTGCTGCTTCTTTTATTGTATGTCCAGCAATAAAGAATAGAATATCTGTCTTTTCATTCATCAAAGGAAGATAATCGTTTTTTATTTTCCAATCAAAAAAGCTAATAATTCTATATTTGAAATATTCATTCGTACCTATTTCATACTTGTATTGACATTTTTTACATAAGCTTTCTTTATATTTTGATTCTTCTGCATTTTCTTTACCACAAAATTCGCATTTTTTATAAATATCTAAGGTAATATTATGCTTAGGTTTAATATTGCTTAATATTTTCGTATTGAAAATATCCTTTTCGATTTCTCTATTAATTGCAATATAGCTATCATATAATGGTGAAATTCCTATGTTAATTTTAACGCCTGGAATATCAAGCTTTGATAATTCTTCTCTTATTTCATTAATCTTATTAGATGGTATAAGAGCAATTAAGTTTCCTCCACCAAAGATTAGAACACACTCATATGGAATTCCCAAATTTATCAATAGATCAGGTATTGAAGCATAAATTATTATATCTACTATCCTACTACCACCCATTAAAGATCTTAAATCATTCGACTTTATGTAATGCTGTATACTAGCAAAATCAAACTTTACAACAAAAACTTCTTCTAATTTTTCTCTTTTTGAGATCATTGTTTCATAAATTTCACCATTGGAAGATATTCTTGAAACATTTTTACAGAAATCTTTTGTTAATTCAATTCTTTCTTCTATTGTTAAAAATTCATTCCAGAAATTCCAATCATCAAAAACTTGCTTATAATCATCTTCTAAATTCCCTTTCGTTGAAATTCCCAATCTTGATAAATAAGCAATAATCTTTTTTTCAAGCATATCTTTTTTATCTTTAGATAATACTATTGGTACTAATTCTTTTACTCTATCCACGCCACTCGCAATTTTATCAGCTTCCTTGAATATTTCATAATATATATTTTCCTTTACTTTTCCTTCGAGTATATTTGCAACATTTTCTATTATTTCCCAAGCCTCGCTTCTTTCTTCTATAATTTTACTATCGAATATTTCTCTTAAGATTAATGCAGACCTTTTTTCATGAGCTTTCCATTCTACAATTTTTCCTATATCATGAAACATAGATAAAAGCCTTAGAATTGTTAATTCTTTAATGGAAATATCTTTTTTTCTTTTAGAAATATAAATAGCTGAAGAAATTCCAGAAGTTGTTAATAAATGTATAATTAAACTTGAAGTATTAAGACCAATACGAGTATCTGCTGGCATTTTAATAATCGTATCCATGATTTCTATCTCTGGTTTTTTGATCAATTTTTCTTTCTTTTCTACTAACATATACACATATTCTCTAAGCCCCTTTTCAGTATACAATGACTTTGTGCATTTTAAGTCCTTTTTATGTTCTAATATGTAATGTTCATATAATCCTGATATTGGCGCAATAACAATTCCTCTAATTTGATCTATATATAAACTACTTTTTATAAATATTGTTAATAAATTTAGGAAATAGTTTAGATCATTTGCTGTTGATATTTTATGTTTAACACGTTTAACATAATCTTCCTTTACTTTATTAATTATATCTTTAAGAAAATAATTTAGAATATCTTCTCTCATTTTTTGATTTATAATATCAGTATAAACAATTCTATCGTCTTTAATATATGGGATTATGTATCCTCTAACAATTTCCATTTCCATTATTCTAAAACCTCTTTCAAGAATTTTTTATTAAGAATAAAGGAAATTTCATGATGTAAGTAAAAATTTGGTAATTCTCTAAAATCTTCTTTAAGAATATATTCATCATCAACTTTAATCCAAAATGCTTCTTTAATGAAATTATCTTTACTATAAAATCCAAAACCAATGAAATTGAGATCTTCTTCTTTAATTTCTTCTAATTTTTTTGGTTTATTTATTGAGAAATCTTTATTAACTGTAATTATTAATTTTGTCTTAAGCTCTTTTAATTTATTTAATAATTCGAATTCTTTCATGTTATTACACCTTTATTCAAATCAAGAAAACCTTTAGAAATATAATCTTCTATTGCATTCCTCGCATCTTTAAGAAGCTCTTCAATATTTTCATACTTCCATTTTGGATAAACATAAGAGAATCCTATTAAGTTCAATTTTAATAATCCAAAGTAATATTTTAAAGATGGTTCCAATTTTGGATTGTATCTATATTTAAATCTTCCAATTAATATAGGAGAGTTTGTATAAAGTTCCATCGCAGTAAACAAAAGCCCTAACTCTTCTAGATTAAAGTTTCTACAAAAGATTTCGAATTTAAATCGAGAATTAGATGAAATAACTTGAATTTTTTGTCCATATTCAACTTTTATTTCTAATTTTATTTCTCCGACTGGCATAGCATTTGTAAAATCAATTCTTGAAGATAAACCTGGTGTGCCAAACATATCGCAAACAATACAAATATCTCTTGATAATTCAATATTACAAGGATATCTAAAGAGCTTTACATCCTCACCCCAAAAATTTATATGTCTTCTTGCAAATAGTTCATTAATTTCTTCTAAAGAAGTTGAAATATAACATGAGTATGATGATCCATTCTTAGGAATAAACTTATATTCAAGCCTTGATCTAATGGCACCTTTTAATGATGAAGCTGGTATATAGGGTTTATTCAATAGCATCGCAGTGCTACTCGATTGTTTTATACTCTTTATTAATGGGTATTCTCTAAGAATATTTTGTATTATAGAATAATCAATTTTTCTAGATCTTATAATTCTATTAAAAACTTCATCTATATTTTTCTTAAATTTAGCAAATTCTTCTTTTTGAAATTCTATATCTCCTATGAAAAGGTATGAATTTTTAGGAATATAAGCTTCAATTTGAAATATAGCATTATATCTTTCAGGTAATAGATAATCTCTAGGTGTTGGAGGTTTTTTAATAACATCAACTCTTATAACTTTTGACATAATCAGTCCATATCTCCATACAATTAATGAAATATTTTTTAGGATCGCTTGGATCTAATTCAACATCTTTATCTTTCTCATCTAAAGATTTAATTATAGTCTTTCCACTTATTTCTTTTAGTGTACCATCTTCTAATTGATAGCCAGATGCCTTAGATACTTTTATATTAACTTTACCAAAGCCTCTAGTTTTCATTCCACCAATTTTAACAATCCCTTTATCAATCATATCAATTACTTTTGCTAATAAACCAACAATATAATTTGGTATATTTGTTAAAGTTATACTTCCAGAAAATTCAGCACCAGGATCTACATACTCTATTGTGTATAATGCACCTCTTTTAGCAACACCACTTCTACGGTCTATAGCAATTCCAACTTTTACACCTCTAGTTACTTTAAGCGATGTGTAAGCATCACTAAATGTTATATGAGATGCGTATGTTCCAGAGCCAAAAGTTTTGCATATAAGACAATATTTTTCAAGAGTTTTTATTACTTCTTGTATCATTTGAGCTTTAAGTTGTAATTGTAAATCTCTATCATACTTTTCTTTACATCCTTCCCCTCTTTCACATATATTTTCAAAACCTTCAGATTTTGCTATGTATTCTGCGGAACTTCTAAATATCCCTTTTAATGTAGACCCTGGAATGTACGGGATTTCTTGTTCACCCATTTTTATTGTTATAACTGGCAAATCTATTGGTGAAGTTAGCTTTGTAGCTCTTCCAGACCCTATTCTTAATGGGGTTTCATTTTTATAAGTTACATCAAACTTTAATACTCTATAAATCATTCCATGTGTATACCAATGTAAACCCATATTTATACACCTATAATGCTTAAATATTTATTCGTTACATCTTCAATTTTTAGCTTTTCTTCAAAAATGTATATTTTACTAACTTTGATATTTTCCATTTTAACATCACCATATCCTGAACTTCTCATACCACCTATCGAAACCAATCCTTTAACAAAATTACTAAAGATCATATTGAATAAAGATGGTTCAGAAAGAGGATTTGTTTTAGGAGAAAGTATATCGAGGTTTTCAATAATGATTTTTCCATGAAATAAACTACCAGGTGTAACAAATTCGCAATCAAATAATCTACCAGGCATTTGTGAACCAGTAATACGGCTTATTGATACTCTTCTAATTGTTCCAATAGAATAAGATCCTTCTTTTGGATAAGCATTGTAAAAATAAACATGAGAAGCGTAAGTTGGTCCACCAAAGATTCTACAAATTAAACAAGGTGAATATGTAGAATTTGATTTTTCAGCAAAATCTTTTCTTTTTAATTCACCATTCTCACCTTTTGGGTCTAAAATATCACATACTATGAATGGATCTTTTGAAAGAGATTTTGCCAACTTTTCTGCTTCACTTCTAAATATCCCTTTTAATGTAGACCCTGGAATGTATGGAACCATTTTATTATCAAAATTAATTCTTATTATTGGATTATCTATAGGACCAAAAAAGCTTCCACCAGACCTAATTGATAGAGGAGATAAAGTTCTAATATCATATTCAATAATATACTTATACTCAAATTTATCAAAATTTCCATATTCAAAAGAAGTCATTTACCTCCCTCTTATAATGGATTGAATGAAATCATTAAAATTGTTTATTTCACCGTGAGGGTCACTTTCATAAATCCATTTAAAAATATAAAGGAATTTTCTTACGGCTATTCTAAGATTTTCGCCCTTAAAATTTTTATAAAGGTTAGAAAGCTCAGTTATTAAAGGAATTGCTACTCTACTATCTATTTCCCTTCTACTCATTTGTCTTGCAATAAAAGTTATAGTCATTTTTGTAGCTTCTTCTGGATTAGTTTCACTTTCAAAAATCGAAAGTATATTTGAGATTTGAGTTTTTTCCTTAATGTATCTTGCAGCTAAAGAACCAGTTCTTGATGCAACATCATAAACTTTTGTTGTAATATACTCGTATAAATTCTCTGATGACATAACATAATGTAATGAAATGACCTTTATATACTTTACTCAATTTTTATAGATATAGCAACTAAAAACTACATCATTATATTTATTGTATAAATTACTTAATAACATATATTTTTTATAAAAGTCTTATTTCTTAATGCATCACTTAACTTATTCTATTTTATAAAATAAAGATTGTTTTAGGCAATATTTAAAAAA
>CAZUSI010000057.1:0-9821 GCA_964623395.1 uncultured bacterium
TTATAATTAAATTTGAATTAAAGGGTCAATTTAAATTATAATTAAATTTGTGAAAGAAAGAGTTGAAAAAATTAAAGAAGGGGATGAAAGGGAAATAGCAAAATGTATTTCATTAATTGAAAAAAATAGTGGGGATTCATATTCAATTTTAAAGGAAATTTTTCCATATACAGGTAATGCAATAAGAATAGGAATAACAGGACCACCTGGTGCAGGTAAATCAACAATAATTGATAAATTAACAATTCTTTTAATTAATAAAGGCAAAAGTGTTGGAATAATAGCACTTGATCCAATTTCTCCATTTTCAGGAGGAGCACTTCTTGGTGATAGAGTAAGAATGTCTGATTTGAATCTTGAAAATAAAGTATTTATAAGAAGTATGGCCTTAAGGGAAGGTAAAGGAGTTTCAAGGTTTGCACTTGATGCTGCTGATATACTTGATGCTTCTGGAAAAGATTATGTTATAATAGAAACTGTTGGAATAGGACAATCGGAAATAGAAATTGCATATTTTACAGATTGCACAATCTTGGTTCTTTCTCCTGAATCAGGAAATGGAATTCAAGCCATGAAGGCAGGTATTCTTGAAGCAAGTGATATAATTGTTATCAATAAATCTGATAGACCTGGTGCAGAAGAACTTAAAAAGGATATAATTCTTGCTTTTAATTTATCAGGAAAGGAAATTGATGTTATTTTAACAAATGGATTGAAAGGTGAAGGAATTGATAATTTAATGGAAAAAATTGAAAATTTTATTGAAAAAGAAAAAATTGAAAATAGATTTTTTAAAAGAAGAAAAAAAGTGATTAAGGAAAGAATTAAAAAAATTGTTTTTTCTAAAATAGAAGAAAAAATAGAAGAAAAAATAGATAAGGATTTTATTCTTGAAAAAATTGTTGAAGATATTTATAATTTAAAATATTCAATGCATGAAGCAGCAGATGAAATAATTAAAAATTTTTTAATTGGGAGGTAAAAATGAAGGAGGAAATTAAAAAAGAGAGTTGTAGACAAGATTTTTATTCTTTCTTTGAAACAAAAAAAGAAACCCTTTTAGAAGACCTTGAAGAAAGAATAAAAAGGCTTTCTCAAAAAAATTCAAAATTCCCAGGAAGCATAATTCCATCTGAAAAAGCATATTATACACAAGAAGATATTAAAAATTTAGATTATGAAAAAGATCTTGGAGAACCAGGTAAACCTCCATTTACAAGAGGAGTTTATGAAACAATGTATAGGGGGAAACTCTGGACAATGAGAATGTTTTCAGGATTTGGAACTGCAAAACAAACAAATGAGAGATTTAAATTTCTTTTAGAACATGGACAAACAGGTCTTTCAATTGCCTTTGATATGCCCACATTAATGGGATATGATTCAGACCATCCAAGAGCAAGGGGAGAAGTAGGAAAAGAAGGAGTTGCAGTATGTACATTATCTAATATGGAAACACTCTTTAAGGATATTCCACTTGATAAGGTTTCAACATCAATGACAATAAATCCAACTGCCTTTATATTACTTGCCTTTTATGTTGCTGTTGCAGAAAAACAGGGTGTTCCTTTATATAAATTAAGGGGAACAATACAAAATGATATATTAAAGGAATACATTGCACAGAAGGAATTTATATTTCCACCTGAACCATCAATTAAAATTATAATTGATACTGTTGAATTTTGTTCAAAATATATTCCAAAATGGCATCCAATTTCAATAAGTGGGTATCATATAAGGGAGGCAGGTGCAACAAGTGTTCAGGAACTTGCTTTTACATTAATGGATGGCTTTACTTATGTAAAATATGCAATAGAAAGGGGATTAAATGTTGATGATTTTGCACCACAACTTTCCTTTTTCTTTAATTCTCATATGAATTTTTTTGAAGAAATAGCAAAATTCAGGGCTGCAAGAAGAATATGGGCAAGATGGATGAAAGAAAAATTTGGAGCAAAAAAAGAGGAATCAATGAGGTTAAAATTTCATACGCAAACAGCAGGATGCTCATTGACTGCTCAACAACCTGAAAATAATATAATAAGAACAACAATTGAGGCATTAGCAGCAATTCTCGGTGGAACACAAAGCCTCCATACAAATTCAATGGATGAAGCATATGCATTACCTACAGAGAAAGCAGTAAAAATTGCTTTAAGAACACAACAGATAATTGCTTATGAAACTGATATACCGGATGTAATTGATCCACTTGCTGGTTCTTATTTTATTGAATATTTGACAAATAAGATGGAAGAAGAGGCTGAAAAGATATTTAAGAAGATAGAGGAAATGGGAGGAATGGTTGAAGCAATTAAAAAGGGATGGCCACAAAGGGAAATTTCAAGGTCAGCATATGAATTTCAAAAGGCAGTTGAGGAAAAAAACTATATTGTTGTTGGAGTAAATGAATTTGTAGAAGATGAGGAAACAAAGATTGAAATTTTAAAGATACTTCCTGAAATTGAAGAAGAACAAATAAGGGAAGTAAAGGAATTTAAACAGAATAGGGATAATATTGTTGTAAGAAATAGATTGGAAGAATTAAGAAAAGCAGCAGAAAGAAATGAAAATTTAATGCCTTATACAATTGAAGCAGTAAAATCACGAGTTACCCTTGGAGAAATAATTGAGGAACTTAAAAAAGTTTATGGAACTTGGCAAGAACCACCAAATTTATATTAAAAAATGAAGGAAAAAATAAGGGTATTGATTGCAAAAGTTGGGCTTGATGGTCATGATAGAGGAGCAAAAGTAGTAGCATCTGCATTAAGAGATGCAGGATTTGAAGTTATATATTCAGGACTTCATCAAACACCGGAAGCAATTGTTAGAATTGCAATTCAAGAAGATGTAGATGTTATTGGAATAAGCATACTTTCAGGAGCACACATGGTGGTATTTCCTGAGGTCTTAAAACTTATGAAAGAAAAAGGACTTCACAATGTTCTTTTAACAGGAGGAGGAATAATACCAGAAGATGATGCTCAAAAACTTTATGAAATGGGAGTTGGAAAATTATTTGGACCTGGAACATCTTTGAAAGAAATAATTGAATATATAAAGGAGGAAGTTAAAAAGAGAAAAAAATAATTTTTGGGGGTAAAATGAGAGTTTTTTTATTAACAGGGCATGGAGGATGTGGTAAAACACAACTTGCAGAAGCAATGCTTTATAAGGCAAAGGTAACACCAAAGCTTTTAAAACCTTCTGACGGAAACTCTATTCTTGATTATGACCCTGAGGAAATTGAAAGAAAAATATCAATAAATCTTTCCTGCGCTCATTTTAAATACAAAAATGAAGAATTTGAATTGATAGATACACCAGGATTTTTGGACTTTCAAGGGGAATTCATAGCAGGGTTAAATGCAACTGATGGGGTAATTCTTGTCATTGATTCAACTTCTGGAATACAGGTTGGAACTGAAATATTTGGTCAAATGGTTTTTGAGAGAAAAATACCATGCATTGTATTTTTAAGTAAAATGAAAGCAGAAAATTCTGAACCTGATGGTATAATTGAAAAATTAAAGGAAACATTTGAAGGGGTTTCCTTTTTCCCTCTTGTATTTCCAAAAGGGAAAGGATTAAATTTTGAAGGAATTGTAGATATATTTGATGAAAAATTAGAGGGAGAAGCAAAAAAACTTAAAGAAAAATATATTGAATCAATTATAGAACTTTCTGAAGAACTTGTAACAAGATACTTAGAAGGTGAAGAAATAAAAACGGAAGAATTAAAGGAAGTTCTTAAAATAGGAGTTAAAAGGGGAGAAATTGTTCCAGTTCTATATGGTGATTCAATTGAAGGAATAGGGATTGAAAAACTTTTAGACGCAATAATAGAATATTTCCCATCTCCTTTTGAAAGAAAATATGAAGTAAGTACACCTGAAGGAGAAAAAATGGAAATTTCTCCTCGTGAAGATGGTGATTTAATCGCCTTTGTATTTAAAACCCTTACAGAACCCCATCTTGGTGAAATATATTATATAAGGGTATTTAATGGAGAAATTCTTCCAGGAAAAGAAGTTTTAAATGTAAATTCAGGCGCAAAGGAAAAAATAAACCAAATATTTAAGATAATGGGTAAAGAAAGAAAAGAAGTTGAGAAATTAAGAGCAGGTGAGATTGGAGCAGTTTTAAAATTAAAAAATACAAAAACATCTGATACCTTATGCAAAATTGATAGACCTTTAAAATTTAAACCAATTGAATTTCCAAATCCATCAATTTCAATTGCAGTTGTCCCAGTAAGCAAACAGGATGAAGAAAAAATTATGGAAGCATTTTCAAAAATCTCATTTGAAGATCCCACATTTAAATTTTATTATGACCCTGAACTTAAACAGAGAATAATAGAGGGGCTTGGGGGGATACATCTTGATGTTATAATATCAAAAATTAAAAGAAAATTTGGTGTAAATGTAAAAACTGAAAGACCTAAAATTCCTTATAGAGAAACAATAAGGAAAAAGGCAGAAGCAATGGGTAAATATGTAAAGCAAAGTGGAGGAAGAGGACAATATGGTATATGCTTTATAAGGATAGAACCAAAGAAAAGGGGGGAAGGATATGAATTTGTAAATGATATATTTGGTGGTGCAATACCTTCTAACTTTATTCCAGCAGTTGAAACGGGAATTAAAAAGGCAATGCAATCAGGAGTTCTTGCAGGTTATCCTGTTGTTGATGTTAAGGTTACCCTTTACGATGGGAAATACCATCCTGTTGATTCATCAAACATTGCTTTTGAAATTGCAGGAAGCATGGCATTTAGAGAAGCACAGCAAAATGCAGAGCCGTATCTACTTGAACCAATTTATGAAGTTGAAGTTATAACACCGGAGGAATACATGGGAGATATAATTGGTGATTTAAATTCAAGAAGAGGTAAAATACTCGGTATGGAAGGATTTGGGAAAAAACAAAAAATAAAGGCACTTGTTCCACTTGCAGAAATGTATAGATATGCAGATAGTTTAAAGAGTATAACAAAGGGAAGGGGTATATTTAGAATGAAATTTTCCCATTATGAGGAAGTTCCTCCTGAAATTTCTGCAAGAATTATAAATGAAGCAAAAAAAGAAAAGGGGGAGACTTGAAACTTTTGATATATTTTTTATTTTTATTGAACTTTAAGGTTTATGATACTCCATATGATGCAGGTGGAGAAATAACAATAGAATGGGAATGGCCTGAGGAAATAAAGGATAAAAGGGCTGATTCAGTTATAATATGGAGAAAAAAAGAGGGAGAAGAATTTGAAAAAATTAAAAAACTTATAACAATTCAAAATTCCTACAAGGATTCAGGATTAAAAAACAATGAAAAATATTTTTATAAAATAACAATTTATTACAAGGATAAAGTTTTTGAATCTGAAAAAAATCTTTTTGCAATTCCAAAGGCACAGTATTTTCATCTTGGAAGATTAAACATAATGATAGGTGTTTTCCTATTTGTTGGATTTATAACATTTTTTATTTCAAGAGCAAAAAGAGGAATAAGTTTATTTTTAAGAAAAATACCAGGGCTTGATGCTGTTGAAGAAGCAGTTGGAAGAGCAACTGAAATGGGAAGACCAATTCTTTATATACCAGGACTTTCAACAATTTCAGATGTTGCAACAATTGCTTCTTTAAATATACTTTCACAGGTTGTTAAAAAGGCAGCATCCTATGAAACATCAATAATTGTTCCAAATAGAGATCCTGTTGTATATTTAATTGCAAGGGAAGTTGTTAAAGAAGCTCTTTCTCTTGCAGGAAGACCAGATTTATTTGACCCGGATTCTGTTTATTATGTAACGGATTCACAGTTTGGATATGCATCTGCTGTTTGTGGAATAATGGTAAGGGAAAAACCTGCAACAAATTTTTTCCTTGGAATGTTCTGGGCTGAATCTTTAATACTTGCTGAAACAGGAGCAACAACAGGGGCAATTCAAATTGCAGGAACTGATGCAGTAACACAACTTCCATTTTTTATAACAGCATGTGATTATACATTGATAGGTGAAGAATTATATGCAGCATCTGCATACCTTTCAAGAGAACCAATTTTAGTTTCAACAATAAGGGCACAAGATATGATGAAGGCAATAATATGGATAATAATATTTTTTAGTGGAATTTTTGGAATATTTGGTAAAATGCCCTTCAATTTTATATTTGGAGGTTAAAATGTTACAAAAACAGATTCCAATGTTTATATGTTTTTTGATGGGCGTTTTACTCTTTTTCCAATTTTATATACCAACTTCATGGTCACAAAATTTTTATAATACAATTTTGAGATGGGTCTTAGGAATTTCTTCATTTGCAATTGTTCTTGGAACAGCAAGCCTTATAAGACACCATTTAAGAAAAATAAGGAAAAAGGAAGATTTACCTTATTCAATAACATTAATTTTTTCACTACTTGCAACTGCTTTAATAGGATTTATTGGTGGGATAAAAAGTGGAACCCTTTTTGATAAAATTTTCAATTATATTCAGATACCATTACAGGCATCAATGTTTGCAATACTTGCCTTTTATATGGCATCTGCTGCTTATAGGGCATTCAGGGCAAGAAATGTGGAAGCAACACTTTTACTTTTATCAGCATTTATTGTTATGATAGGAGTTATAGGGATTGGAGATTTAATTCATCCATTTGTCCCATCTTTTGCTCAATGGATACTTGATGTTCCAAATCTTGCTGCAAAAAGAGGAATAGCAATTGGTGTTGGACTTGGAATAATTGCAACTTCAATTAAAATAATACTTGGAATTGAAAGAAATTGGCTTGGGAGGTAATATGAAATTTTTTGAATACCTTGCAAAAATTGACAGAAGAATAATATACTTAATTCTTGCAATTTTTATTTTAATACCAATTATAAAACCTTTAAATTTACCTATTGGAACTTCCCATCCAGTTAAATCTTTATTTGATTTTATAGAAAAACAGCCAGAAGGAGCAGTTATTGTTCTTTCAGTAGATTATGACGCATCTGTTTATCCTGAATGTCATCCAATGGCAAGGGCAATTGCAAGGCATGTATTATCAAGAAATTTAAGATTAATATGTTTAAATTTAAATGCAGCAGGAACAGGACTTGCTCTTGAAGTAATGACAGAAATTCCAAAGGAATATAATAAAAAATATGGAGAAGATTATGTATTTTTAGGATTTAGACCAGATGTAACTGCTACAATTCTTGGATTTGGAGAAGATATAACAAAGATATTTCCATATGATTATTTTGGTAATAAAACAGATACATTAAAAATTTTTGAAGATGTCAAAAATTATGATAATATAGCACTTGTTGTATCAATATCAGGTTCAGCCTTGCCAGTTTCATGGATATATCTTGCAAGGGGAAGATATGGACAGGATATTGCAGCAGGAGTTACTGCTGTTATGGCTGCTGATTATTACCCTTATTTAAGAACAGGACAATTTGTCGGTCTTTTAGGAGGAATGAAAGGTGCTGCTGAATATGAAAAACTTATTAATAAAAAAGAACTTGCATCTTCTGGAATGGATGCAATTTCAATTTCCCATATTTTAATAATAATCTTTGTTATAATTGGAAATATAGGTTATATTTTTCTTTTAAAAAGGAGGAAAAAATGAATATTTCCCATGACCCATGGGTATGGATTGCAGCAATTTTAACACTCGCAATATTTTCATTTCTTTACAAGGATAATCCCTTTTACAAATTTGCAGAACATTTGCTTGTTGGCGTTACTGTTGGATATTATATAAACATTTATTGGCATAATGCAGCATATCCATATGTTATAAAACCATTATTTATTGAAAAGAACCTATTAACAATTATTCCCTTTCTCTTTGCAATTCTTTATTTTAGTATCTTGATTCCAAAATATTCCTATTTTATAAGATATCCAATAGGTTTTTTACTTGGTGCCTTAAATGGAATGGCTATTTCTCCTGAATTTAAGGAAGCAATATTAGTCCAGGTAAAGGATACAATTTTACCTAAATTTAGTTTATCCTTTGATTTCTTAAATTCTATTATAATATTTATTGGAACATTAGCAGTTTTAATATATTTCTTCTTTTCACTTGAACACAAAGGAATTTTAAAAGGATTTTCAAGAATAGGAATAATATTTTTGATGATTGGATTTGGCGCCTCTTTTGGATATACTGTAATGGCAAGAATTTCACTTTTAATAGGAAGATTAATTTTTCTTTTAAAGGATTGGCTTGGAATAATAAAGTAAAAAAAGCATTTATAATAGGTCTTGATGGAATTCCTTATGATTTGTTATTTGAAAAATTTATTGATGAATTAAAAAATTTTAAAAAATTAAAAGAGGAAAGCCAATATGGGATACTTGAAAGCATAATTCCACCAATTACTGTTCCTGCATGGCTTTCAATGATAACAGGTAAAACACCGGGAGAGCTTGGAATATATGGATTCAGGAATAGGAAATCTTATGAGGAATATTCATTAAAAATAACAGATTCTTATGATGTAAAAGAGGAAACAATATTTGAAGAATTATCAAAAAAAGGATATAAAATTATTTCCTTTGCTGTTCCACCTTCTTATCCACCAAAACCTTTAAATGGAATAAGAATATCCTGTTTTTTAACTCCTGACTCTAAATCAGAGTATTCATATCCAAAAGGAATAAAAAATGAAATTGAAGAAAAATTTGGAGAATATTTATTTGATGTTAGGAAATTTAGAACAGATAATAAAGAATGGCTTTTAAGGGAAATATATAAGATGACAGAACAAAGGTTTGAAATTATAAAATATTTGATTAAAAACAAGGAATGGGATTTGTTTTTCTTTGTTGAAATGGGACCTGATAGAATCCATCATGGTTTTTGGAAATTTTTTGATAAAAATCATAGAAAATATGAAAGGGGAAATAAATATGAAAATGAAATTAAAAAATACTACAAATATATTGATGAAAAAATTGGAGAAATAATTGAAATCTTGCCAGAATGCTATATCTTTATAATTTCTGACCATGGTGCAAAATGTATGGAAGGAGGAATTGCAATAAATGAATGGTTAATTGAAAATGGTTTTTTAAAATTAAAAAATTATCCTGATGAAATTAAGAGAATTGAAATTGAAAACATTGATTTTTCAAAAACAATTGCCTTCGGTGAAGGTGGATATTATGGAAGAATTTTTTTAAATGTTAAAGGAAGAGAAAAGGAAGGCATCATTGATAAAAAAGATTATGAAAAGATTAGAAGGGAATTAAAAGAGGAGATTGAAAAAATACCTGATGAAAAGGGAAATAAATTAAATACAAAGGCATATTATCCAGAAGAAATATATCCTGAAGCAAAAGGAATTCCACCTGATTTAATAATAATTTTTGGTGATTTAAAATGGAGAAGTATTGGAAGTGTCGGAATTAAAAATATATATACTTTTGAAAATGATACGGGTCCTGATGATGCAAATCATTCAATGGAAGGGATTTATTTAATAAGGGATCCATATTTAAAAATAAAGGGGAGAAAAGATTTAAAAATTTATGATATCTATAAAATATTGAAAGAAATATTTGAATAGCCCCTGGAGGGATTTGAACCCACAACCACCTGGTCCGAAGCCAGGCGCTCTTCCATTTTGAGCTACAGGGGCAAGGTGGGCGACGGGATTTGAACCCGCAACCACCAGAGCCACAGTCTGGCGCTCTAACCGAGTTGAGCTACGCCCACCAAAATTTTTTAAATTATAAACAATTTGACTTTATTTTTTCAATTAGTTTATAATGTTATTTTTAAATTTCAATTTTAAAATTAGGAGG
>CAZUSI010000058.1:0-9131 GCA_964623395.1 uncultured bacterium
TTTTAAAAAGTGGAATAATGATAATTGAGGGAGCAGATAATGAAGAAGAAGCTTATGAATTTTATACTAAAATAATAATTGAAAAATTAAAGATTCCACAATCAAATATTGAATAAGTATGAAATAAACTTGCTCATATTCTTAATTTTTTAAACATAAATTTAATCATTAATCTATGTATTTTCTCTTAAATATTTAGATGTAATAAATACTATCTTTTAAATCTAAGATGTGGAATTATCATAGGCACTCTCTGTTTATATTGACGATATTTTTCCCCGAATTTCTCTTCCATTTCTTTTTCTTCCATTTTAGCTTGCTGATAATAAGCATAAATAAGTATAGGCCACATAATAACCGTTATTATTGTTGGCCATTGAATAAGAAAAGCAGCAGTGCCAATCATTATACCTAAGTATTGAGGATGTCTAACGATACCATAAAGGCCATCTGTAACTAAAGTTCCTTTTGCATTATAAATTTCATACCATCCAACTATTATAAGATAACCGGATAAAAAAAGCATAATTATACTTATAACCATTACAATGATAACTCCATTTTCTAAACTCCATATGCCAGTTAAAGCAATTAGAGCAGCAAGAAGATGTCCATGTAAAGGATCGACTGTTAAAGGCAGCTGAAAAAAGAGGATAGAATATAAATTGTAAGAGGAATGCCAAACATTTCTGTAAACAATGAAATAATGAATGTTTCATATAAACCTAAGCGCTTCCAATCTCTTTTCCTAGTTGGTTTAATGAAGGCTAAGATAAAGAAAGTAAATAATAGTATAGATACGAATATCAAGAAACCAATTGTTAAACCAATTTAAAGATATATGATTTATTTTCATTTCGATTCTTGCATCCAAATGGGTATTCCTTTGCTTGCTTCTCCATATGTTTTGTCATTTATAGTTAATTCGAATGGTATTAATTCTTGATGCCAACTTCCCATTGGTTCCATCATATAAATGAAGGCACCTTTAACCGTTATTACATCTCCTTCTTTTATTCCGATTCTTTGCCAGAACCATGGAGGACCGTGCACTTCAATTTCTTCTTCATTAACATCTAATTTTATTTCCATCCATTCTACTTCTTCTACCATGCCTTTTACTTCCTTCAAAGCCCCTTGATTCCATTCTTTTATTATCGACATTGGCATCATACTGCTTCTCATCATTGGCCATATAAAGTAGCTTCTAGTAAGAAAAATCATAAAAATTAAAAACCCAAAGAAACCAATTATAAGCCCTACTATAATTCCTATTATTATACCTTCGCTATGATTCATGATTTGTTTCCTCCAATTTTGTATTTTAGCATTAGATATACTTACTTGGATTTTTCTTAAATTCAGATTCGCAGGTAGAAGAACAAAAATAATACATTTTCCCCTTATATTCTATTTTATACTTAGTTATTTCCTCATCTACTTGCATATTACAAACTGGATCTTTAACGTCTTTTTCCATCTTTTCGTGAGATTTATGATTTAACATATGTATTAAATGTACTAAACAGCAAAGCATTTATTAACCCCTTTTTCCTATAAAACTATATAAGTAAGTGGTATATAAATATTTCATTAAAAGATATATCTTTAATAGCTATGTCGTTAAAAGATATAAATGAAATAGTATCGGATTTCTCTCGTTTTTATATACTTACCATTTTATATGAGGGGCCATGTCATGGATATATTATACTTAGTAAATTTAAGGAAAGAATAGGGAAAGAAATTAGTCCAAGCTTAGTTTATCCATTTCTTAAACAATTAGAAAAAAAAGGTCTTGTGAAATATTCAATTAAACCAATTGGAGCTAAGAAAAAAAAGGTTTTTGAATTAACAGAAGAAGGAAAAGAACTTTGCAAAAGACTATTTAAACGTTTTTCAGCTCTTATTTCTATTGCTATTGAACCAAGTCTTAATATATGTGCCAATTGTGGATGCAAAATATATGAAGGTGGATATAAAGAAATTATAAGTGGGAAAGAAATGATTTTTTGTTGTGTACATTGTGCCCAATCTTATAAGCAAGAAAATATCAAAAAGATGGAAGAATAACTTAGAAAAATGATATGCCATGCTAGGTCAATATTTAATAACATTTAGAGAGGTGTTTGAAGCAGCATTTATAATAGCTATAATGTTATCATATTTAATTAGAACTCATAGAAATAAGTTAGTACGCTATGTGTGGTATGGAGTATATTTAGCTATACTGACCAGTTTAAGCTTAGGAGCTTTTATATGGTTTATATATGGTACTCTTACTGAGACTTCTCGATTATTATTTGAAGCTCTAGCTGCTTTTCTAGCTGTTATGGTATTATCCTCGATGATATACTGGATGGCTATTAAAGGAAAATATATTAAGCAAGAAATAGAAAAACATATTGAAATAGTCACAACAAAAGGCACAATTATTGGATTGATATCCTTTGCATTCATTATAGTATTTAGAGAAGGATTTGAGACCATTCTGTTTTTAACACCATTCTTATTAGATGATGCTATACCAACGTTTATTGGAATGATCGCTGGAATGATAGCAGCCTTTATATTATCTTATAGTATATTCATAGCAGGTATGAGAATTAATTTACGAAATTTCTTTTATCTTACCAGTATTTTATTGATACTTCTTGCTGGCGGATTGGCTGGCTATGGCGTACATGAACTATTAGAATATTATGAAAAAACTGGAGTTCACATAGGATGGTTGGCTGAACCTGCTTATTCTTTAAATATACCAGAAGATAATCTATTACATCATAAAGGTATAATAGGATCGATTTTTGCAGTAATGTTTGGCTATTCTATAAGCCCAGAATGGGCTAGAATTATAATTCATTTGATATATTTAACAATAATGCTTCCTATAATAACTTGGATTTATAGAAAGCATTAGCTAGAATAGTTGATATTATATCTAAAAGGGTTTTGAACTAAGTATGGATTTGTATAGAATCCATACTTAGTCCTTGAGCCTCATTGCTCTCATCTCCCTCTGGTTCATAGGGGCATTTCATAGAGCTTGACTTCTCCATCATAACCATCAATTGTTAGAAGATTTATATCCCATGCTATTGGATTTTCAATCTTAAGTCCCATCTCCTTTCTAACTGTTATTATAAGCTTATCTTCTTTAAGAATTAACTCTCCAAGCTCTAATCCTTTTATTCTATTCCAAAACCAAGCATTTTTTAAATCTATGCATATGCTTTCTTTAAAAGGCTTAATCGATATTTTAATAATACCATTTCCATAGCTATAGAGCGTTTCTTTAATTCTAACAAACTTTCTTTTTAATATAGGCTTATCTATTCTTGCTTTTCCTTTCAAGTATCTTTTTCTCCAAGAATTAATAATAGAATATGCTTGTTTTATTGCAGAATCAATGTAATGCTTTGAATATATCCATTTTATAATATATTTATCTCTAATTTCTTTTCTAAAAATCTTATCTTTTCTTATTAATGGTATTAATCTTTTTCCTTTCTTCTTCCATTCTATTGCTTGCCATAAATCATTTAAAATATTATTTAAAAAGATCATATAATTATTAATGAAATTATTAATGTCTAAGTTATGTTTGATTGAATAAGCTTTAATTAACAAGTTTTCTGACATTCTTAATCCTTTCTAAAGTGAAATTGCGACTATGGCTTTTTCTTAGTCCTAAGTATTTAATACAAATTAGATATGGCTTATTTAAATTGAGAATTATTTATTTTCACCTAGTTTTAAAAATCATATAATAAAAAAATTATTAGATAACTTTATATCTTTCTTATAACAATGTTATGATTTATAATATGGAAGTGAAAAAGATTATAGAAGATATCTATAATAGTAAACTTAAACCTTTTCCTCCTAAAGAAATAGAGATATCTAATAAAATAACTATATTAGTTAAGATGGAATATCCAGAAGATTTCAACGCAGATCCTTTAAGAACTATAAAACGTAAACCTGCTAAGTTCCTTTTAGTAGATTTAATGGAAAAAGGTTATATACGCCCAGGTAAAACTTTAATTTCAGCTTCCTCTGGAAACTTTTTAAGAGAACTAGCACTTATAGCTTTAGATCTAGATCTAAAGATCATTGGTATAACTCCACCTATAATACCTAAGGAGAGTCTTGAGATTTTAAAAACATTAGGCGTTAATATAGTCCATATATCTAAAGAATACGATCTTTGTCCTCGAGAAACTACAGTCTTCTTTACTCGAGCTTTAGCTGAGAAAAATCGTTTACAATTTGTAAATATAGATCAATACTATAGTTGGCAAAATGTTCTTTCACACTTATTCATGACATGGGAAGAAATTAAGGAGCTTGGAGATATAGATTATTTATGCATTCCCTTAGGAAGTACCGGAACTTTCATGGGAGTATGCCTTGGTAACAAAATAGAAAAAAATAAAGCAAAAATTATTGGAATACAACCTACTAAAACACATCATATACCCGGTGTTCATTATATAGTTGGTGAATGTGAATGGAATCCTGAAATATACTCACCCATTATTAGTTATAATATAGCAACAGTAGATGATATTGATGCTTATAGTGGCTTAATTAAACTTTGGGAATATGGAATATATAGTGGGCCATCTACAGGTATGGTCTTTAATTATGCTTTAAAGTTGGCTGAGAAAATAAAGGAGGGACGTATATTAATTATTTCAGCTGATAGCGTATTTGCTTATCAAGATTATATTTTAGAATATTTAAGAAGTATAAAAGCTAATATAGTTGAGCGATATCCAAATCTTAAAGATTCTCTCGGCAAGTATATAGAATGGCTTAAAAGACAACCTACTATTGAAGAAAGATTAAATCTTATTAAAAGAATTTATAAACCTAAAAGTGATAAAGGTAAAATATATGAAGTTTCAGATATAATTTCTGCTAAACTTCCATTTTAATATCTTATATAAGTTTAAATTCTTAATTGCTTTTTGAATAAAAAATATTAAAATAATAATTTATAACGACGTTATTAAACTTTAAATATAACGATGTTATAAACTTTTTATTTTAGGATGTTGAGGAGGGATTGTGGTGAAGAAAAATGCTATATCTGAAGATTGGTGGTCAGTAATATTGGGTTTCTTTATATTAGCACTAGCATCCTTAGGTATTATATCTTGGATACCTAAAATAAGAAGTTGGACTTTAAACCCTTTAGAGGTTCTAGGTTTAACTGATATAAATATTATAATATTAACTGCTATTTTCTTACTTTTTACTATAGCAATACCTATAGCTACTGAGGGAAAAAAAGCTTTATTGCAATATATAATAGGTTTTCCTCTCTTATTTATATTATCTTTCTTAGCTATTCTTATTTCAGAACAAACTACTTTAAAGAATTGGGGCTTAGAATATGTTATATGGGCTCTTCTATTAGGTCTTCTAGTAAATAGCATTATCGGTATTCCTAATTGGTTTAAAAATATTATAAGAACAGAACTCTATATTAAAATTGGGCTAGTACTATTAGGTGCTGAAATATTATTTCAACAAATCTTATCAGCTGGTTTTCGAGGAATGATTCAAGCACTCCTTGTAGTTTTCGTAGTATGGTACTTCTGTTACTTTCTAGCATTAAAATTTAAGTTAAATAAATCTCTAGCATGTATAATGGCTACAGGCGTTTCTATATGTGGAGTATCAGCAGCTATAGCAGCAGGAGGGGCTATTAAGGGTGATCCTAAAGAAGTTAGTTTTGTAATTTCAATAATTTTGTTGATAGCATTACCTATGGTCATAATTATGCCATTTATAGCACGTGTATTAAGCCTTAATGATGCAGTAGCAGGTGCTTGGATTGGTGGAACGATAGATACTACACCAGCAGTAGTAGCTGCTGGCGAACTTTATAGTTCTGAAGCTATGAAATATGCAGCTATAGTAAAAATGTCACAAAATGCTCTCATAGGGCTTGCTGCCTTTCTACTTGCTTTATATTGGACTTTTAAAATTGAAAAGAAAAATGGTAAACCTAAGCTGATAGAAATATGGTATAGATTTCCAAAATTTATAATAGGTTTCATAATAGCCTCACTGATTTTCTCATTTTTTATGATGCCTATTATTGGTAATAATGTTGTTAATGCTATTTTATCCATTACAAAATGGTTTAGAGCATGGTTTTTTACATTAGCTTTTACATGCATAGGTTTAGAAATTAAGCTTTCAGAATGGTTCTCAATAAAACATAGAAAACCTTTGCTAGTATTCTTAACAGCTCAAATCTTTAATATTTTTCTAACGTTAGTCCTAGCCTCAATATTATTTGGAAGTGAATTCTAGTATGAGAAAAGATTAAATAAAAATTCAAATTTTGGAGGAGAAGTTTATGGGTAGAGAACTTCGGTTAGATATTGAAGCAATAGATAAATTTGCTGGAAGATATGCTTTAGGCTATGAAAGAGGAGAAGGATCAAGCCACTTTTTAAGAATTAAAATCATAGGGGGAGAACTTACAATAGAACAAGCTAGAACTATAGCTGAACTCTCAGAAAAATATGGACATGGATATTTAGAGATAACTACTAGGCATGATATTCAATTACATTGGATTAAGGATGAAGATGCACCTATAATATTTGCTAAACTTGAAGAAGTAGGTTTATATACTGATATGTGTGGTCAAGCTTATCCTGAAGCAAAGTATGGTGATGTAAGAAATATAGTTACATGCCCAGTTTCAGGTATTCAAAAAGGGGAGTTATTTAATACTTTACCTATAGTTAAAGAAGCTGTAAAATTTTTCACAGGTAAACAAGAATACTTAGACTTACCAAGAAAGTTTAAGATAGCAATTTCTGCTTGTCCATTAAATTGCGTTAGGCCTGAAATAAATGATCTAGGTTTAGTAGCTATTAAATCAAGCTATGGATTAGGATTTACAGCTTTCATAGGAGGTGGAATAGGTATTCCACCAATGTTAGCTAAACCCATGAATATCTATGTAGGATTAAATGAAGTTTTAGATTTCATAAAAGCTATAGTGGAAATATATAGAGATTATGGAAACCGAAAAAGTAAAGCTAAAGCTCGCTTTAAATGGATGGTGGAAGAGTTTGGTATTGAGAAAATTAGAAAATTAATTGAAATAAAAATTGGTAAACAACTTAGATTTTTTGATACAAAAAATATAAACTTAAAATGGGATGATCATATAGGATATCAACCACAAAAACAAGAAGGTTTTTACTTTATTGTAGTTCCGATTCTTGCAGGAATTCTTAACGTGAAACAGTTTAAAAAAATTTTAGAGCTTGTTAATAAATATAATGGAAATAAGATTAGAGTATCCCCTCTTCAAAAACTTATTTTAATAGATATCCCTAAAGATAAGCTTTCAATGGTTATAAAAGAGCTGAAAAACATAGGTTTTAATCTAAACCATCCTCCGATTAGATGGACTACTATTGCATGTCCAACAAACTTTTGTGGTAAAGCTTTAGAAAATGTTAAAAATCGTGCAATAGAAATTGAAGAACATTTAGAAAAAATTTTTGGCATAAAGCTTAAGGAGTTAAAATTGAGAATAGCAATTAGTGGTTGTCCTAATAGTTGTGCTCATCATAGAATAGCTGAAATAGGGTTACAAGCTACAGCAATTAAGAAAAATGGAATCATTAAACCAGCTTATGATATTTATCTTAGAGGTGAACTTTCTAATATCTCTCAATTATTTCTTAAAAATATATTAGCTGAAAATGTTAAATATGAAATAGAGAAGCTCATTAAAATGTACTTAGATGGAAATTTCTCAAGTTTCTATAAATTTGCTGAAAAATGTTTGGAGGAGAAAATTAATTATGGAAGTTAAATTTGAAGAAGTTGAAACAGGTAAATATATACTTAAGGTTATAGGATATGCTTGTCCATTCCCTACATTATACACTTTAAAAGCTTTAGATGATATTAAGCCAAATGAAATACTTGAAGTTTTAACGGATAGTAAACCTTCTTGTGAAACTATACCTCAAACTGTGACCGATAAAGGGCATTATGTACTTAAAGTAGAACAAATAGAACATACTTTATGGAAAATCATTATAAAGAAAAAAGAGTGATGTCAAATGAAAATCAGAGAATTAACTTTAATAGTAATGTTTTCAGCATTATGGGTAACACTTGAACTTTCATTAGGTCATATTATAGGACGCATATCGATAGGTCCAATATCCTTTCATGGTGTAATTAATCGTATGGTTGGGTGGGCTCTTATGACAGTTTTAGCTGAACAAGTCTCTGGTTTTGGAAAAATAACATTAATGACAATGTTCGTTTCAATTATAACAAGAGTTCAAAGAGTTAGCATACTTGAAGGTTTAATAGTGGCTTTAGGATATATTTTAGCAGGTTTTATATTTGATATTTTAGTAAATATAAAAAGAAATAGAGGCTTACACTATTATAATATCATAGGAATAATTACAGGATTTATAGCTATAATTCCATATTGGATTTCCAGGATTTATATTTTGGGCTTTGTAGGCTTTGTTCTCTCTTTTCCTGTATATGCATACAGTGCTATTAAAGGTTTATCTTTTAGTGTGATAGGAGTAAATGTGGGAATAACTCTAAATCAAATCTTAGTTAAATACAAATTTAAATAATCAAAAGAAAGAAAAAAATATGTATTATTAATGTATCTTTTATAGTCATATATAATAGAGCATTGATTATTTCCCTATAGCTTTTTCTAACAATTCTCTAATTTTAATTACTTCATTAAGAATTTTTAGATTGATATTTTCTTCTGCATATGTTTCTACTGCTATTGGTTTTCTGCCTCTAATATTTCTCATTATAGTTTCTCTTAGATTCTCAAATTCTTCTATTCCATTAATTCTTATTCAGCTAAGCCTCCATACACCAATGAGATGGAGCAGAATAACCTGCTGTTTTGAATTTTAGGCGATGCTATTCTAAAGCGTCCTTGAAATAGGGCCAACCTAATCTAAAACTTACTGATCTCTTTTGCCGATACGAATTATTATACTTAATAAAATATAATGTTTAAGGAGTATATTTTTAAAAAAGAAATATATTCATAATTTATATTCTTCATTTAATATTCTCCAAATTTTAAT